>JBEIQK010000325.1:0-6866 GCA_040376505.1 Alphaproteobacteria bacterium
CCTCGACAATGAGCTCTTTCGTCAGCTCGACGCCTACACCGCGCCCCGCCGGGTCACCGACGCCGGCTGCGGCTACCGGTCCTATGTCCCTTGCCCCGAGGTCGACGCCGATTCGGACGCCGACGCCGACAGCGACTCCGACAGCGACAGTGAAAGCACCGTGGACGTCGAGGCCAGCTACCTCATCGGCAGCTACGAGATCTCCATCCTCTCCGCCGAGGAGTCGAGCGACCTGCAGGTCTGGCTCGATGTGAACGGATACTACCTGCCCGCCGGCTCCGAAGAGCGCCTCGCCGAGTACATCGCCGCCGGCATGTACTTCCTCGTCGCCAAGGTCTCTCCCGAGGCCACCGCCGCCGACGGCTCGCCGCTGATGCCGCTGCAGGTGGGCTACGACGCCGAATTCATGTCGATCCCCCTGCGCCTCGCCGCCCTCGCCGCGGTGGAGGCCCAGGACATGGTGGTCTACACCCTGGTCGACGCCAGCAAGGGCCAGGTCGGCATCTCCAACTACCCGGAGTTCGATCTGGCCGACACCTGCATCTGGGGCACCGAGGTGCCGGGCGACTTCGCCGCCGATCAGGCCGCCCGCTTCGACGCCGCCTTCGCCGAGGCCGGCCCGGCGGCCTGGACGGTGGAGTTCTCCCAGTTCGCCGGCGACTGCAACCCCTGCACCAGCGAGAACCCCTTCTACTACTACGACGGCGACGCCCTCTCCGAGTTGGGCTTTGTGCCGTCGACCGAGGCGGGCGCCGAGGGCTGGCCCTGGATCACCCGCATCCACATGCGCTACGATCGCGACAGCGCCGACGCCGACCTGATGCTCTACGCCTCGGGGATCCAGAGCCCCGACCTGCTCTCCTACGCCGACTACACCGAGAGCAACCGGGATTGTATCGGATTCTACTGCGACGGAACGCCGGTGGAGCCGCCGCCGGAGACCGTCTACGAGGAGGACTGCGACGACGAGCCCACGGGCGACGGTGGCGCTGGCGACGACGGCTCCGACGGCAGCACGCCCACCGAGCTCGAAGAGGCCGACATGAGCGGCAAGAGCGGCTGCGCCCACAGCGGTCCAGCGGGGCTGGGGCTGTGGGCGCTGGGCCTCGCGGCGCTGCTGCGGCGCCGCGCGGGGACTACATCGCCTCGGGCATGATCTCGGCCTTGCTGCCGTCGGGCAGGTGGGCGATCAGGCTCACCGCGCCGGCGTCATTGTTCACCGCGTAGACGTTGACGATGTCATCGGTGATGGTGGCGGGGATCTTGAAGCAGGCGTCCACCGTGCCGTCCTGGAAGAGGTCCAGGCCGACGTTGACGGCGGTGCTGGCGAGGTCGGTCGGGCCGGCGACGTCGCCGAAGTTGAAGCCGGTCACCAGGGGGGCGGCGGGGGCGCACATGGCGTCGACCACCCAGACGTCCACGGGGCTGGCGGCACCCAGCGCGGCGGCGTGGATGAGGTTGACGCGCACGTTGCCGGCGGGGATGCCGCTGCGGTCTTCGGGGAGGGCGCCAATGCTGAAGGGCTTGTTGCTCCCGGTGGGGGCGACATAGCCGGCGGCCCAGATCGACCACTGATCGCCTTCGCCCAGCGCGAAGCCCGGCACCGAGAAGACGCTGTCGGCGATGGTGCCGCCCGCGGGCACGATGTCGAAGTCATAGGTGCCAACCGGCAGCTCGACGAAGGGGGTGGTGTCCTTGAAGGAGAAGGTGATGCCCGAGGCGGCACCGTTCACGAAGATGTCGACGGCGGTGCCCGTGTCCATCGGAAAGACGCCGAGGTGAACGAGGCGGAGCGCGCCGGTGGCGGTGTTGCCGCCGTCGGTGCCATCGGTGCCATCGGTGCCGTCGGTGCCGTCAGTGCCATCGGTGCCGTCGGTCCCGTCGGTCCCGTCGGTCCCGTCGGTCCCATCGGTGCCATCGGTGCCATCGGTCGCGTCGCCCGAAGCGCTGCCGGTGTCATCGGACTTTCCGGAGCAGGCAGCGAGGGAGAGGGCGGCGAGGAAGAAGAGGTGCTTGGACATGTCAGTGCTCCAGTCCCTCGCGCGAGGCCGTCGTGGCTGCGCGGCGGGAGTGACTTCCTGATACCCGCGGATTCGAGCCCGTCCAAGCGAAATGCACAGCTTATGAATCACTAATGAACCACAATTTCCCCATTTTCTGCCTTTCAGGCCCCCATGATCCGCTCTAAATTTTTCTGAGACCCTCCCTTGAGCGTCTTTTGAACCGGCATTGGATCAGCCCCCCAGGCCCGGCGGCAGGGCCTCCGCCCCCACCCGCGCCGGCGTCTCACCCAGATCATCGGGGGGCGACCAGCGGATCACATCGGCCTCCTCACCTTCTTCGCGGGGGGCCCGGTCGGTGAAGGAGATCGGCGCCCCGTCGGTGGCCACCGAGACGACCTGGCCGAGGCCATCCACGACGAGGCGCAGCTCGCGGCCCCAGGTCTCGGGCAGGTCGTCGATGAGGTCGATCTCGTCGATCACCCAGGCGCCGCCGTCCGCGGTGAAGAAGAGCCACCAGCTCAGGCCGTCGCCGTCGGCGTCGCCCACCACCACGATCCGATCAAGGGTCCAGTTGTGCTCCACCAGCTTGCTCCGCCGCACGGCCCGCTCCTCGGCGGCGTCGATCATCGGCTGGAACTGCCGCCGGGTGCGCACCGCGCCGCCCACCACCACGCCCGAGATGGCCAGCACCAGCAGCCAGAGGCCGCCGCGCAAGAGCTGTTCATCGCCCTCGAAGCCGGCGCCGGCCAGCAGCATCGCGCCGAGGAAGACAAAGGCCAGCGCGAGGACCGCGCGCTCCTTGCGGGCGCCCTTCCAGATGGCCTCGATGGCGCCGCGATCGGCGGCGGTGCGGGCAGCGACGATGGCCTCTTCGGCCTCCAGCGAGCGGGGTGTCATGCAACCTCCGCCGGCTCCCTAGCCGACGGGCGGCCTGCCTGGAGGCGCGCCAGATCAGTCGGTCTCGCCCGAGCCGTCGTCATCGGGCGACAGCATGCAGCGCTCCACGCCTTCTACGGCGGCGAGGGCCTGGATGAAGGCCGAGAAGCTGTCTTCTTCTTTGAGGGTCACCCGCCAGCGGTAGCTCAGGGTCTCGCCAAAGCGCACCGAGCGGGCCTCGACCAGCCACCACTGGCGCAGGTACTGCTTGAGCACGGGCTCAACGCGGTGCTCGACCTCCTGGTGGGCGGCGAGGTCGACGCGCAGCATGTGCAGCTTGAGCTTGAGGGCGCCAAAGGGCAGCACCGTGAGCGCCAGCACCGACAGGCCGATGATCAGCGTGCCGCCCACCGCCACGGGCCAGGCGAAGGTGCCCGCCGCGATGCCGGCGGCCAGCGAGAAGAAGACGAAGGTGATGTCCCAGGGGCTCTTCAGCCGCGCCCGAAAGCGGATGATCGCCAGGGCGCCCACCAGCGAGAAGGCGCGGGCGAGGCTGTTGCCGATCACCATCATCACCATCGCGCCCACCATCGAGAGCATCACCAGGGTGCCCATCATCGCCGGCGAGACGATGCGGTCGGGCACGCTGCTGCGGTAGATCAGCGCCACGAAGAGGCCGAGCGCCAGGGCCACCAGCATGCCGGCGCTGACCTCGGTGAGGGTGAGCTGGCTGCCAGTGGCGAAGGCCAGCTCCAAGGGAGAGGGAGAGGGGTTCAACGGGCGGACTCCGCGGAGGGGGCGAGGATGCGGGCGCCAGCCCCGCCGGCGCGCTGCACGCCGATGGGCACGAGGGCGCCGACCTCATCGGGGTGGTCGCGACGCAGGCCCAGGGCCACGCTCAGCCCGAACTTGGACACGGCCTCGTTGTGCAGGTGGCTGATTTGACACAGCTCGTTCATCCAGGCCGGCCGGTGCCCCTTGAACTTCAGCTCCAGCACGATGAAGTCGCGTGGCAGCAGCTCGATGTGCGGCGCGGCGAGGGGGTCATGCACGTCGGGGCGAATGGTGCCGCAGACCTGGTGATCGATGGTGAAGCGCACATCCTGGGGATTGGGCTCCTTCACCGGCAGGTAGACCTCGCGCAGGTAGTGCACGATCGAGACGGGCTCGCGCTTGCCGGCGATGAGCTTGTCGAACTGGCGCGCGTTGTAGCGGGCCTGGGGCTTCATCTGCTCGATGAAGGCCTGCCAAGGGTAGGGCCCCGGGGTCTTGCGCCAGGCGCCGAGGGTGCAGACGTAGACCCGGTTCTTCACCACCTGGTCGTCGACCTTGCGCTTGTTCTCCAGGAAGACCGGCGCGGCGTCGCCCATCTCGCCGTAGGTGCGGATGCGCAGGCGGTCGCGCACCGAGGCCCGGGCGAGGCGCTCGTAGTAGTCGTCGAGGCGCGGCGTGTCGTAGTAGACGCTGTGCACCGAGTAGCCGAAGGCGTCCTGAAAGCCGATCTCATCGTCGAGGCGGCGGGTGTTCTTGTCGGGCTTCAAGTAGCGGCGAGCGAAGTCCATCACCTCGTCGCGCTTGCTCGCGGGGATCGCGTACTTCAGCTCAAAGCGCCCCAGCTCGGCCCGCTCCTCCATCATGCGCCCTCACCTCCTACGATTCGACCGATGATCCAGCCCAAGGCGCCGGCCTCGTCGGGGGCCAGCTCCACGCGGAGGTCACCCATCATACCCGGGTTGAGCAGGCCGCTCGCGTTGTCGACGCGGGCGGTCGACCAGAAGGTGAGCTGGCCGTTGACCGGCGCCGCTACGGTGGCGACGTCGACGACCTCGCCGGAGATCGGCTCGCGGCCGAGGGCGGGGGTGGAGAAGTGCACCGGCGCCCCAGGCTTCACCCGGGCCCGCTCGGCCTGGCTCAGCGGGTAGCGGAGGTAGACCGCGCTGGTGTCGACCACCTGCAAGAAGACCTGCGACTCGGCGGTGATGGCGCTGCGCTGCACGAGGCCGCCGATCGGGCTCTTGATCTCGTCTAAGGCCAGCAGGGCGTCGAGATCGGCGATGCCGGCGTCGACGGCGCGCATCTGGGCGTCGAGGGCCGAGAGGGCCTCGGGGCGGGCGCTCGACCGGGTGAGGGCGATCGCCGCTTCGGTCACCGCCACCTCGCGGCGCAGCACCTCGCCCTCCTGGCGGAGCATGGCCAGCTCCTGCTCGGAGACGGCGCCCGAGGCCTGTAGCCCGACGAGGCGCTCCACCTCGGCCTGGTTCTGGGCGAGGCGGGCCAGGGCCACCTCTCGGAGGCGCTGGCTCTGCAGCACCTCTTCGGTGCGCCCCCCAGCGGCGAGCAGGTCGCGCTCGGCCTGCAAGGACTCCCGCTGGCCCTGCAACTCGGCGAGGCGCTGCTGGTGGCGCGGCACGCGCACGCGGGCCAGGATCTGCCCCGCCTCCACCCGCTTGCCGGGCTCCACCCCTTCGCCGACGGAGAGCTCGACCAGCTCGTTCTCATCGAAGCGCAGGGCCTGCTCGTTCATCAGGCTGGAGCCGCCGGCGGCCCGACCGTCTTCGAGGGTCCAGGTGTAGCGCCCCGGGCCCACCGCCGACAGCGTGTAGGTGCGGTTCGCCACCACCAGGGCCCGCAGGGAGAGGGCGTTTGAGCCAACCATCCCCGCAAAGAGGCTGAGGCCAAGGAGCGCCAGGGCGAGGAAGGCGGCCCAGCCCGCGACGGCGCGGGCGGGGTGTTGACGAGAGCTGCTGCCGTTCATGCGGGGATCTAAGGGGAAGGAGGGGGGCGCGGGCGCATCGGTGGCGTCGTCCGGGGGTTCGTGCCACTATACTGTCACAAAGACGACGTGACGGGGCCACATTGTGGCTTGCTGTATGGACCCTGCCAGACGAGAGGCCCTCCTGTGCACCGATCGAACGGATCTTGCATCCCCTTTGCGGCCGCCCTCGCATTGGCCCCCCTCTCGGCCCAGGCCGGCGGCGATCAGGCCTGCGACCGTTGGGGCGCGCTGCAGAGCCTGGGCGCCGTCCTGGCCGACGATGTCGACGAGCTGAGCGGCATGGCGGCCAGCCAGCGCCACGGCGACCTGCTCTGGGTGCACGACGACTCCGGGGGCGGCGCCCTGCTGCACGCCGTCACGGCCTCCACGGGCGCCTACCAGGCCGCCGTGGCGATCCCCGAGGCCGACAACGAAGACTGGGAGGACCTCGCCATCGGCCCCTGCCCCGACGAGGCCTGCGGCTGCCTCTACATCGCCGACGCCGGCAGCGCCGATCGCAGCCGGCAGACGGGCATCCTGTGGGTGCTGCCCGAGCCCGATCCGGCCGACGGGGTAAGCGTCGCCGCCACGGCGATCCGCTTCGCCTGGCCCGACGGCGGCCACGACGCCGAGACCTTGCTGGTCGACCCGCTCAGCGGCGAGGCGGTGCTCGTCACCAAGGAGCCCGAGGGCCCCGCCCAGGTCTACGCCTTCCCCACCGCCCCGCCCCAGCCCGGCGGCACCGTCACCCTCGAATGGGTCGGCGAGATCGACCTCTCCGCGGTGGGCGCCCAGGAGACCTCGATCACCGGCGGGGCGGTCTCCCCGGGGGGCGAGCGCATCGCCCTGCGCACCGACAAAGACCTGCTGGTCTTCACTGTCGGCGAGGCCGGCCTTGTCGCGGCCCTCGGCTATGTGCCCGACCACCTCGACGCGCCCCCGAGCGAGAACGGCGAGGCGCTCACCTTCTCGGCCGATGGCAGCGCGCTCTACCTGCTCAACGAGGGCGACTCTCCCTTGCTGTGGACCCTGGCCTGCGCCGAGCCGGTCGACGCGCATGCGGTAGACGCCGGTCTCGACGAATGCGCCGCCCTCACCGAAAAGGAGGGCTGCGGCTGCGCCTCCGGGGGCTCCTCGGCCTCGCTGGGCCTCGCGATCGGCGCCTTGCTGCTGGGTCTGCGGCGCCGGGGGGCTGCCGGCCGGCCTTGATTTGAGGCATGATCCGACCACCC
>JBEIQK010000153.1:0-10578 GCA_040376505.1 Alphaproteobacteria bacterium
ATGGAGGAGATCCGCGCCGCGATCACAGCGCCGGCCCCTTCGCGGCGGGCTGTGCTCCACGCGGTCGACGGGATGGGCTCGGCCCTCGATCTGGCGATCAGCAACGCCCGCCGGGCCGCCTCGCTGATCTCCGACTTCAAGAAGGTCGCCGTCGACCAGACCGGCGAGCTGGAGCGCTCGATCGAGCTGTACGAGTACCTCGGCTCTGTCCTCACCGCGATCTCCCCCGTCCTCCGCGCCGAGCAGTTGACCGTTCACCTCTCGGGAGAGCCCGTCACCCTCACCACCCGTCCAGGCGCCATCGCCCAGGTGCTCACCAACGCGATCCAGAACTGCGCCCTGCATGCCTTCTCCCAAGGAGACGGCCCCCGTGAGGTCTGGCTGCGCTGCCAGCGAGAGGGCGCCGAGGCCCGCATCGAGGTGGAGGATCGCGGCGTGGGCATGAGCCCCGAGCTGCTGGCCCGCGCCTTTGAGCCCTTCGTCACCACCCGAATGGGGACCGGCGGCACTGGCCTGGGTCTGCACATCGTTCACTCGATCGTCGTGCAGGTGTTGAAGGGTCGCCTCTCGCTGCGCTCAGCGCCCAATTGCGGCACCACCCTCATCCTGCGAATCCCCCTCTCGCTCCCCACGGCCGCGGGCTGAGCCTCAGGCCGCGGGCAGGCGCACCGAAAAGACCGTCCGCCCGGGCGCGCTCTGCACGGTGACGCTGCCGCCATGGGCCTCGCAGATGGCCTTCACCAGGGCGAGGCCAAGCCCGGTGCCCTCGCTGCGGTCGGTGGTAAAGAAGCGATCGAAGATGCGCGGCAGGTTGGCCGGCGAGATCCCGGGGCCGTCGTCGATCACGTCGAAGCCGGTTTGCCCGGGGGACATGTGCCCACAGACCTCGATGGTCGCGGCGGAGCCACCGTGCTGGCGCGCGTTCTCGACGAGGTTCTTCACCACGCTTCCGAGCTGTTCGTGGCTCCCCTCCAGGCGCCCGCTTTGTCCACGCCGGACCACGCCCGGATGGGCGCGCAGGGCCTCATCCAGCAGGGCCTCGAGCTCGATCACCCGCCGATCGCCGCCCTCTTCGGCCCGGGCGAGGCGCAGCAGGCCGCCGACGAGGCGGCTCAGGCGATCGAGATCGTGCAGCGCATTGTCGAGGAAGGTCAGTCGCTGGGCCGGCGGCATCTCCTCGTCATCGCGCAGAAGCTCGATGGTGCCGCGCAGGGCGCTCACCGGGGTCTTGAATTCGTGGGAGACATTGCCGGCGAACTCCCGGATGTAGCCGAGCCGCCGCTGCAGGCGCCCGCTCATCGTCACCAGGGCCCGGGCCAGCTCGCGGGCCTCGGCCACCCGCGACTCCAGGGCCGGCTCAACGTCCTGGAGCGCCGTCTGCTGCCCCTGGGCCACCCGCAAGGAGGCCGCCGCCAGCGCCGTCAGCGAGCGGCTGAGCACGAGGCCGGCCGCCACCGCCAGGGCCACCGTGCCCCCCAGGGCCAGGGCGAGGCCTGCCGACAGCCGCGGCGCCATCTGCAAGAAGGCCTGCAGCTCTTCGCGCGGGGTGCGGGAGAGCACCAGGGCGCCGACGATCTGTTGCTGCTGGCGCAGGGGCAAGGCGAGGTGAACACGCACGTCGGCCCGTCGACTGGGGCCCCCGAGGGGAGCCGAGCGGTATCGGGTCTCTCCCCGTGGACGGAGCACCAGGGCGGTCTCTCCCCCCAGCGCCGTCACCACCTCGGACTCATCGGAGAGATCGTCGCCGACGGCATCTCCGCTGCTGGCCACCACAACACCGGCGGCGTCGACCACCCGCAGGCCGGCCAGGGTCTCGGCCTTGGCGGCGGCGAGGAGGGGCGACAGCGCGGCGGCCAGCCCCGGCAGATCGCCGCCCTGGCTCAGCTCGCGCTCAATAAACAGTCGGAGCAGAGCCCCCTGGTGGGCGAGGTCCTCCTGGGTCTGGGCTTCGAGGTCCTTGCGCAGGGCCCCGCTGCCGACCAGCGCCAGCCAGGGCAGCACGAAGACCAGCACATGAGAGAGGAGCAGCCAGCGCTGCAGCGGCAAAACGAGGCGGCCCCGGGCCATGCCTAGCGCCCGCTGCCCAGTCGAAAGCCGAGCCCGTGAACGGTCTCAATCGCATCCAGGCCCTGCTCGCGCAGCTTGGCTCGAATCCGGCGGATGTGGGAGTCGAGGGTGCGGTCGGAGACATGGTGGTTGCCGCCCGGGTAGGCCTTGTCGGCCAGCTCCTCGCGGGTGAAGACCCGGCCCGGCCGCCCCATCAAGACCCGCAGCACGGCGAGCTCGGTGACGGTGAGCAGCACCTCGGCCTCGTCGACCCAGGCCCGGTGCTGCTCGGGATCGACGCGCAGGCGGCCGACACTGAGCAGGGGGGCGGGCTCGGCCTGGGGCTCGGGGGTCATCCGCCGCAGCACCGCCTTGATGCGCGCCACCAGCTCGCGGGTGGAGAAGGGCTTGGTGATGTAGTCGTCGCCGCCCATCTCCAGGCCCAGCACCCGATCGAGCTCTTCGTCGCGGGAGCTCAAAAAGACGATCGGCACGCGGCTCTTCTGACGCAGGGCCCGGCAGGTCTCGATGCCGTCCAGCTCGGGCATCACGATGTCGAGCACGATCAGATCGAAGGGGTCAGCCTGGTGGGCGGCAAGCGCCTTGGCCCCGTCGCTGGCCAGCGAGACCGTGTAGCCCTGGCGCGACAGGGCGTAGCGCACCACCTCGCGCAGGCTGGGGTCATCGTCCACGACGAGGATGCGGCTGCTCATGACAGGCTCAGCTCCGACAGGGCGCGCACCCGGGCGCCCAGATCGGCCACGCGGTCGCGCACCGGCAGCGTATCCCCGACCAGGGCCAGCAGGCCTACCTGCAGCCGAAGCTGGTGCAGGCCGCGCAGCACCCCCTCCACCTCGGCCGCCGCGTGGGCCCGGGCCTCGGCGAGGCGCAGGCCGAGCGGATCGTTGTGCACCGAGGGGTCGGCCAGCATCCGATCGACCACGCCGATGCGGGCGTCGATCTGCAGGAGAGAGGCCTTGAGCGCGCTGAGATCGGAGAGCGAGGTCACCTGGGCCGCCTCGGGCTCGGCGAGGGCCCGGGTGAGCTCGTCGATGGCCGCCTCGATCCGCCCGGCGAAGGGCCCGACCAGGGCCCGCGACTCGACCATCCCGAGAAAGAGCGGCCAGGCCACCACCGCGCTGGCCTGGGTGGGGACGGGGTGGCCGCGGCCGCGCAGGGAGACGGCCATTCCCAGGCCCACCAGCAGGTAGATCGCCAGCAGGATCAGCACGGTGGGGGTGGAGCTCACGGCGCCTCCTCTTCGCCGAGGACGCCGTCGCTGCGCACCTCCCAGCCGCGGTAGTCCCCCTTCGACGAGGCCCGGGTGGCCGAGAGGCTCGAGAAGACGTCCTCCTCGACCGGCCGCAAGAAGCTCACCGCCGCCTGGGGCCGGGCGATGAAGGGCCGCAGGAGCCAGCCGGTCTGGGCGAAGGCCAGAAAGAGGGCCAGGGCCGAGCCCGCCGCGGCGAGGAAGCGCAGATCGCCGCCCCCGGGCAGGGCCCGCACCAGGGCCGCCACCCCCGGGAGCCCGGCGAGGCCGATGCTGGCCACCATCAGCAGCACGGCGTCGTGGTAGTCGAGGTTGAGCGAGTACAGCAGCCAGAGCACCGGCCCCAGGGCCGCCGCCAGCACCGCGCTGCGGGCCATCGCCGCCAGGGCGGCCAGCGAGAGGCGACCCCAGCGCACCTCCACCCCCGCGGCCCGCCAGAGGCTGTGCAGAGCCGGCAGGGCCACCAGGGGCGGGGCCAGCAGCAGCACCGGCATCTTCACGGCGGCGTAGAGGAGCTGCAGCTCGCCGCGCTGGCTGCCCACCATCAGGCCAAAGAGGGCGGCGCCGATCACGGTGATCGCCAGCAGGGGCGGCGCGAGGCGGGGGAGATCGACGCCGTTGTCGTGGGCGTCGACCAGGGCATTGGGGTCGCGCAGCACGGCGGCGGTGAGCGTGAGGATCGAGGTCATGGGGGCACCCGCTTAGAAGAGGCTGTTGGCGAGGTCAAAGGAGAGGCGCAGGCCGATGAGCGCGGTGAGCGCGGCCCAGGCGAGGCCGAGCACCACCATCCGGCCCTTGGCGGCGAGGTCGGGCTCGGCGGTGGCGGCGTCTTCGGCCCGGGCGAGGCGAAGGAGGGTCACGGCCAGGGCTTGCAGCCCGGCGCCGCCCACCGTCACCATCAGGATCAGCGGGCCCAAGGCGCTGGTGGCCGAAAACAGGAGCGCCAGGGGGGTCAGCCCCAGGGCCACGTCGCCGGCGCCGCAGTACCCGCGCAGCAGGGCCGAGAGCAGCGCGCTGGGCGCTGCCCGCAGGTTCAAGAACTGGTGGCCCACCAGCAAGGCCGGCACCGTCAACAGCAACGCCCCCGCCGGCGCGGCCAGGGTGAGGGGCGCGCTCTCGACGAGGGCGGTGGGCTCGGCGGCCAGGGCCACCACGGCGAGCAGCAGCCAGCCGCCGGTGGCGCGCAGGACCGCGAGAGGCCGCAAGGGGGCTGTCTCGGAGCGGGGGGCAGGCGAAGCGAGGGTGATGTCCACGGGAACCTCCAACAGGGCGTTCTCTCTCCTTGTAGGCCGCCCCCACCGCGCTCTTGGGGCCGCCCTGGGGCGGGGCTGCTTCCGTTTTGTGCAGGTTTTATGCAGGCCGCCTGTGCTACACCCTCCCTTCGGAGGCCCGATGCGCCTGCTCCTCCTCCTCGCCGCCTGCGACAAGGCGCCGCCCGACAGCGCCGCCGCCGCTCCGCCGCCGCCCTGGCCGGACCCCACCTGCGAGGGCCCGCTCTTTGGCGCGCCCAATGCCACCACCGGCCTCGATGAGGCCGACTGCGCCGCCTTTGTCGAGGGCGCCGATCTGCGATGGACGCCAACCCTGCTCTCGGCCGACGACCTCGCCGCCCTGCGCGGCGCCGTCCTGCTTGACACCCTGGCGTTGGAGTCCGACCCCTACGAAGGCCCGGCCCCTGAAGCGGCCGACGCCGAGCGGGTCTGCGGGGTGGTGATCGAGGCGGGCGGCTACCGGCTCGTCACCTTCGAGGATCCCGACGCCGCCCGCGCCGCCGGCGCCTTCGTCAGCCATGGCGGCCCCTGCGGGCTCTGCTCCACGCTCACCGACCTCGCCGTCTACGCCGAGCAGCCCGATCTCACCGCCCCGGTGCGGGCCTGCGGCCTCGCCAGCCTCGGCGATGTCGAGGCCACCGCCGCCTGCATCGCCGCGCTCGGCTTCACCGCCCCCTGCGCCCAGGTCTGGGCCTACAATGTGCGCCACACCCAGTCGGCCTGCGGCGCCGTCTGTCTGTCGCTGCTCGACGCCCCCTACCACGAGGCCGACGGCAGCCTCAACGACTGCCTCGCCTGCGATGAGGCCGAGAGCGGGCCTGTCTTCAAGGCGGTGGCCGGTCGCACCCGCCGCAACACCGGCCTCGCCAACGCCCTCTGCCGGCCCTGCGAAGAGGTCTGGCGAATCGACCACGCCCCCCTCCTCGCGGCCTTGCCCTGAGCTAGTCGCAGTTCTGCCGCGAACGGCAGAAGCCCTCTTCACAGGTCACGGGCATCTTGCCGCAGGGGTCCTCACGCACCGTGGGGCAGTCGGCCTCGACCTTGCAGGCCTGTGTGCAGACGAACTCGTCGGGGTCATCGGAGTCGTACGAGCCATAGTAGCCGATCGCCTCCAGCTTCTCGCAGACCAGCCCCAGCTTGCAGTCCTTTTCGTTCTCGCAGTAATCATCGACGTCGCCGCCAAAAACGACCCTGCAGGCCGTCAGGAGCGGGAGCAGCAGCAGCCACATCCTCATCGTCATCGCGCACCTCCACCCCGAGGATAGCCGGTCAAGGTGCGGGTGGCGCCTCCATTGTTGGGGCGGCCAAGGCCGCCTCCCAGGTGGCGAAGATCGGCGACTGGATGCCATCGGCCTCCAGGTAGGGCCGCAGCAGCATCCCCAATTCCGCCACCTTGCGCGGCTCGGCGGCGGCGAGATCGTGGCGGTTGTTGGGGTCTTCGGCCCGGTTGAAGAGCTCCACCACCGGCTCCCCCTTCATCGCGTGCCAGACCAGCTTCCAGTCGCCCAACTGAATCGTGCGGTCTTTGGCGGCGATCAGGAAGGGCCGGAAGTCCGACCGGATGTGCACGAGGCCCGTCTCGGCGTCGAGGCGAAAGCGATCCGACACATTCATCGAGGGGTAGCGCAGGTGGCCCTTCTTCCAGTAGCGCGACTCCGAGAGCCCCGTCTCGATGTATACCAGCCGAGGCTCCGGCTCCGCTTCGCCGCGCACCAGCGGCATCATCGAGCGGCCGTCGATCGGATTGGGCCACTCCCAGCCCAGCACCTCGGCCAGCGTGGGGGCCAGATCCATCAGCCGCACGGGGGCGTCGACGGTGGTGGGCGCTTGCTGCCCGGGGGGAAAACGGATGGCCAGCAGGACATTGTGCTGGCCGTCGCCATAGGCATGAAAGCCGTGATTGGGGCTACGAAAACGGTAGGGCAGGTCGGGGGCCCACATCTCTTCGCCGTGATCGGAGAGCAGCACCACGATGGTGTTGTCCCACAGCCCCGTCGCCTTCAGCTCGCCCACCAGCCCGGCCACGAGCCGATCGGCCATGTCGATGCCGCTGTCGTAGATGCGGATGTCCTGCTGCACCACCTCGGGGCTGTCGTCTTTGCCGGTGTCGCTGGTGTCCATCAGCGACAGGGCCGAGCCGCCGTAGTGGAAGCGGTTGGGCCCGCGGTAGCCCACCTGACCGTGCATCCGGTACCAGGGGTAGGCCCGGTCGCCCGGCTCGTGCAGCACGCAGGAGTGGACGGCGTAGAAGAACTTCTCGTGGGCGCTGACGTCGGCCAAGGCTGAGACGGCGCGGTTGACGAACAGATCGGGCCGGTAGCTCTTGCCAAAGGCCTGGTTGTAGGCCGCGGTGGGCACCAGCGAGAAGCCGATCGGGTTCGCCATCAGCCCATAAAAGGCCCGAAAGCGGGGTTCGTTCACGCTCCCCGCGACGTTCTGCACGCCCACCCGCGGCTGTACGATGTCGTCAACGCCGGTCGCCGGCACCATATACGAAAAGCGACTGTCATCGGTGACGAAGGTGGTGGCGTAGCCCTGGGCCTTGGCCACCTGGGGCAGCATCGCGAAGTCGGCCGGCACGAGGCGCTCCGGCTCGGGCAGGTTGTCGCGGATGCTGTGCTTGATCGGCAGGGCGCCGGTGAGGATGGTCACCCAGGAGGGGTAGGTGCGCGGGAGCTGCGTCCAGGCCGAGGAGAAGACCACGCTCTCGTCGAGCAGGGCGTCGAGGTTGGGCGCCGTGTCGAGATCGTAGCCGAAGCGGCCGAGGTGATCCGGGCGCAGGGCGTCGATGCCGATGATGACCACGTTGGTGCCGACGTTGTCGCGGCCCGAGCGGGGCCCGGGGTGATGCAGCAGCGCCTGGACGCCGCCCAGGTAGACCAGCAGCCCGCCCGCCCACAGGGCAAAGCGCCCCAAGGGCGCCCCCGCCCGCGCCCAACGCGCCGCCCCCACCAAAAGCAGCGCCAGCCCACCGCCGATGCCCCAACCGATCACATGGTGCGGCTCGAAGAGGTCGGTCAGCCGTTGGCGGTAGGGCCAGATCGCCTCCAAGCCCGGAAAGGAGATCAACAGGGCGAAGCGCCCATAAAGGGTGAGCACCGTGGCCAAGGCCGCCGCCAGCCACAGGGCCGCCGCACGACGCGGCGCCGCCGGAAACCAGAGCCGCTCGGCCAGGGCGAGGAGCCCGCCGGCCAGCAGGCCCAGCAGGAGATAGGTGCCCGCCACCCCCGCCACATATTGGGCCACGCCGATCGCCAGCGTGCGGGTGGTCTCTTCGTCGGCCCGGATGCGGCCGGTCGACCGCTGCAAGAGCAAGGCGCTGTCGATCAGATCGATGACAAAGAGGACCAGCAGCCAGAGCTGGCCCAGCCCCAGGGCGCGGGGGAGGGAGTAGGCGGGGGCCGGGTGGGTGGGCGTCATGGAGCCAACGCGCTGCGGACGCCGAGGAGCAGCCCGGCGCAGCCGCAGCAGAGCAGGAGGGTGAAGAGGCCGGCGCCGAGCGCCAGGAAGAGGGCCCGGGTGTTGGGCGGCGGCTCGGCGTCGAGGGGGTCGGCCGGCCGCACCGTGATGATGCCGCTGCGCTCGACCTTCCCCCGGTAGTGCATCAGAAAGCCTGGCAGGCGGGCGAGCCGCTCCGGCTCGTCGACATCGAAGACGGCGAGCGACACGCCGGCCCCGTGGACCTCCACCCGCGCGGCCCCGGTGGGCGTGCGCGGAAAAACGAGGAGCTGCAGCCCCCGCTGATCCAGGCCATAGCGCTGCTCGGGCTGGAATTCCGTCGACAAGGCCGAGCGCACCGAGACCACCACCAGCAGCCGCCCCGGCGTCAGGCCGAGGTGGTGCCAAACCTGGGCCTCGCCCACCGCGGTCTTGCGACTGGGTCCAGGCCCGGCGAGCTCGGCCAGCAGGGACTCGCCGGGGTGCAGCAGGTCGACGAAGGGGTGAGAGTGCGCCATCGGCAGGCGCCTTAACCGCAGGGCGGCGGCGGCGAGGCCCGGCGCGGGGTAGGAGCCGCCCTTGGAGGCCCGATGCGCTCCCCCCCCATCTGGTTGTCGCTCGTCCTGCTTGGGTTCACCCTCGTTGGCTGCAAAGACGTCGACGGCATCATCGGCCGCTGGAAGCAGGACCTCCCCCCGCCCGTCGAGCCCGCGCCGCCCAGCGCCTTCGCCGTGGCGGTGCGCGAGAGCTGCGATCTGGCCAAGGCCGCCGTCGAAGAGGCCTACACGCCGGGCCTCACCCAGTCCTGGCACCCCGTCCCCGGCCAGTGCGCCGCCCGGGCCAGCGGGCCCCGCCAGCGCCCCAGCGACGATCTCGTCGCCCTGGTCAACGCCCCCTTCACAAGCTGGCCGCCCGTGCCCGAGCAGAGCAGCGACGCGCCCAAGGTCACCACCCGCACCTGGCGCCAGGGCGAGCGCACCTGCGCCGTGGTGGTGCAGCACGACCAGGACACGCCGGCCGCCAGCACCTACTTCCAGGCCACCGTCACCTGCACGGTGCCGGTGCCCGCCGACCGCCCGGCCCCGCCGCCGAGCCCCTGATTCAGCGCGGGCTGCCCGAGAAGCCCGATCCGAACAGGGTCTTCTGCGCAAGGTTGATCTCGGCGCGCGCCGTCGCCGCGATCGCCGACAGGGCCGGCTCTTCGGGGACGGTGGGGTCGAGGTCGATCTTGCGGTCGAGGGCGCGCACCACCCGGCCCTCGGCCACCTCCAGGCGCAGCTCGCCCAGGCGCATCGTCTCAAAGTGGCTGTAGACCCAGACCGCGTCGCCCACCCGGAAGGGCGAGGCGGCCTCGCGGTGCAGGTTGGTGTCGATCACCACGTCGACATGCCCCTTTCGGGCGAGCTTGCTGGCCGACTCGGGGTCGCCATAGGCCAGGAGCACCACGAGGTCGGCCTCGGCGTCGAGGGCCTCCAGCAGGGGCCCGGCGGCGGCCACCGGCTCGCGCACCACAAAGCCCGGCGTGGGCAGGAAGGTCACCCCGGGCGTTGTGATGCCGGTGATCGCCACCTTGAGGGCCCCGGCCTGGACCCAGCGCACCGGCTCGATGCCGGCCCCGCTGACGTTGGCGCTGACCAGCGGCAGGCCCTCGGGGGGCGGCCCGCCCAGGCTGGTGAGGCCAGCCATGTCGTTGTAGGCCACGTTGAGGGCGTCGGGGCCGAGCGAGGCCATGCCGCGCACCATCCAGCGGTTGAGCAGCGGCACGTCGGCCCGCGGCTGGCCGTCCAAGCTCATCGCGTCTTCGAGCCAGTAGCCGCCGTTCACCACGAAGGTGGGGAGGGCCGGATCGGCCTGCCGGGCCGCCGCGATCAGGGCCGCCGCCCGCGCGACGCCGCCGCGGGGCCGGTTGGGGCAGCCGCAGGGCTCCAGCGAGCCCTTCTCCTCGCCGCCGTAGAAGAGCCGCAGGCTCACCGCCGGGTCGGGGGGCCGCACCCGGCTCGGCAGCGGGCCTTCGATCACGATCTCGCCCTGCAGCTCGGCGGTGGCGTCGGGCAGGGCGCGCACGAGGGGGGCCGGCGGGGCCTTGGGAGCGCAGGCAGCGAGGAGCAGGAAGAGCACAGGTTCACCCGAGCCGAGCGTGGTGGGGCCGCCCTAACCCCCGCAGCGGGTGGCGAGGGCGCGCAGGGGCCGGGCGGCGGCCTCCACATGGGCCTGCCACAGCGAAGGGGTTGCCTGGGCGAGGTGCAGCAGCCGGCCGCGCGGCTTGCCGTTGACCTCGATGACAAAGGCGGCCCCATCGGGGTCCAAGCAGAGGTCGAGCCCCACCTCCACCAGCAGGTCGCCGCCGGGTTGGGCCGCGAGGCGCGCCAGGGCGGGCTCGGCCGCCGACCGCAGCGCCGCCTCTTCGTGGGGGTGGGCCGGGGCCACCGTCGCCCCGCGGGCCACGTTCACCACGGGATCGTCGGCGCTGCGGCGCAGGGCGGCCGGCCCGATCCACCAGCCTCCCCCCGGCAGCCGCTGACAGAGCAGGCGGGCGGCGCAGCCGGCGAGGCC
>JBEIQK010001018.1:0-2007 GCA_040376505.1 Alphaproteobacteria bacterium
CCAAGGAGGCCGCCGCCCGCAACGCCGCGATGGCCCAGGAGCTCTCCCGCTACGCCCTGCGCCTCGCCCCCAGCCGCTTTCTCGCCGACGCGGCCGCCGCCCAGGGGCTCGGCCCCGTCCACACGCTGTCCCATGGCGTGCCCGCCGCAGCTCTCCCCCACCAAGGCGGCGGCGGGCTGCTCTTTCTCGGCACCCTCGCCCGCCACAAGGGCCCCGACCTCGTGGTGGCGGCCTGGCGCCGGGCCTTCCCCGACGGCGCCGTGCCCTTGCGCTTCTTCGGGCCGATGGGGGAAGCGGGGCTGGTGCCCGACGCCCTCTGGGGCGGGGTCCTCGACCGGGCCGGGGTGGCGGCGGCCCTCTCCCAGGCCGATGCCCTCGTCCTGGGCTCGCGCTGGGCCGAGAACGCGCCGCTGGTCGTGCTCGAAGCCCGGGCCGCCGGCTGCCCGGTGGTGGCACCGGCCCTGGGCGGCCTCCCCGAGCTGATCGGCCCCGAGGACGGCCTGCTGGTGCCCCCCAACGACGAGGCGGCGATGGCTGCGGCCATGACCGCGCTGTTGGGGCGCCGATGGAATCCCCGCCCGCCACGAAGCCTTCAGGAGATGCTCGACGAGACCGAGGCTCAGTACCGGGCCCAGGCCCGCTGAACGCCCAACCCACCCCCGTGTTACCCGGCCCGCCATGGAAGCCAGTATCGCCGATGCCCTCGCCCAGGGCGGCCCCACCCTCGCCGCCATGGCCATCTCCAGCGTGCTCGTGCTCGCGATCGCGATCGAGCGCCTGTTCGCCATCAGCCGGGCCGGCGCCGTCGCCAGCCAGGTCGACGCCAAGGTGGTCGAAGCCCTGCGCAAGGGCGATCGCGAAGACGCCCGCCGCCTCGCCGACGCCCTGCCGAGCCCCTTCCGCGAGATCTTCACCGCCGGCCTCGACCGGGCCCTGGGCCGGGTGCGCGGCGAGGCCCCGGTGGCCATGCAGCGCGAGCTGCGCCGGGCGGTCTCCCAACTGCGCGCCCGCATCTGGCTCCTCGGCACCGCCGGCGCCCTGCTGCCCTTCGTCGGCCTGCTCGGCACGGTGCTCGGCGTCATGAGCTCCTTCGGGGCCATCGGCGAGAGCGGCAAGGGCGGCTTCGCCGTCGTCAGCGCCGGCCTCTCTGAGGCCCTCATCGCCACCGCGGTGGGCCTCTTCGTGGCCATCGAGGCCGTGCTCTTCTTCAACGTGCTGCAGAACCTCTCGGCCGGGGTGGGGCGCCGCTTCGCCCTGCTCGTCGACGAGACGGCCGAGCTGCTGGCCGCCAGCCGGAGGGATGATGCAGGGTCCGCCGGGCGGTGACTTCGAGGACTTCGAGCGCGACGAGTCGATCTTCGCCGACATCAACATCACGCCCCTCACCGACGTCTTCCTCGTTCTGTTGATCATCTTCATGGTGGTCTCATCGAGCATGGTCGAAGAGGAGCGCACCAGCGGCTCGCAGGGCCGCAAGCTGCTCGAAGAGTCGGCCCTGCAGGTAAAGACGCCCCAGGGCAGCGGCTCGACCATCATCATGGCCAAGGATCTGATCATCACCGTCGAGGCCGACGGCTCGACGACGATGGAGGGCAGCACCTTCCCGCTGTCCGAGCTGCGCGGGCGACTGACCGAGCGGGCGAGCGAGACGCCGCTGCCGCGGGTGATCGTTCGCGGCGACGAGCAGGCCTACTACAAGCTGGTCTGGGAGGTCATCGGCATCGCCCGGAGCGCGGGCTACGACGACGTGGCGCTCTCGGCGCGGGCCCGGCCCTAAAAGACCGGCGCCGCGGTGCAGGTGGCGCCGACCTCGCAGGAGAGGTCCTCGCCCGCCTGCCAGTCCACATCGTCGCGCAGCCACTTGTAGCGCAGCGCCTCCTCGGCCAGCACCGACGCCTCCCAGCGCGCCGACCCCGTCGGCACCGCCGGCCAGCCCTGCTCCCAGTCGAAGGGCCCGCCCTCGCCGCGAACCGAGACAAAGCGGCCAAAGCCCACGTCGACCTCGGC
>JBEIQK010000643.1:0-3917 GCA_040376505.1 Alphaproteobacteria bacterium
ACGCCGACACCACCGGCGAGGCGCCCTACCTCGTGCTGGAGTGGGTCGACGGCCTCGATCTGCGCGAGCTGATGGACCGCCTCGCCCGCCGCGGCGCCCGCCTGCCCGAAGAGGCCGTCTGCGCCATCGTGCTCGGCCTCGCCCGGGCCCTGTGCCATGTCCACGGCCAGCGCGGGCCCGACGGCCTCCTCCTCGGCCTCGTCCACCAGGACATCGGCCACCCCAATGTGCTGATCAGCCGCGAGGGGGCGGTCAAGCTGACCGACTTCGGCCTCACCCGGCCCCACCCCAAGGGCGGCGGGCCGCGCTGGGGGCGGGCCGGCTACATCGCCCCCGAGCGCCTGCGCGACGAAGACTCCGACGCCCGCAGCGATCTCTTCAGCCTTGGCGTGGTGGCCTGGGAGGCTCTGGCCGGCCAGCGCCTCTTCGCCGGCCCCACCGACGCCGACCGCCAGCGCCAGATCCTGGCCCTCACCGCCGCCCCGCCCCTGCCCGGCGGCCGCTTTGGGCCCCAAAGCGCACTGCAGCGCTGCCTCTGCCCCGATCCGGCCGGTCGACCCGACGGGGCCCGCGCCCTCTTCGCTGAGTTGGAGGCCCGGGCCTGCAGCCCCGAGGCCCTGGCCGCCTGGGTGCAGGCGGCGGCCGACGAGGGGCCGCTTCCGGCTGTACACATCGGTAACACGGCGTTACAAGTATATTTACATCCAACAAGACCGTGGCGAGGCCGGGCGGCCCTGGCGGCTCTGCTGATCGGCCTGCTGGCCCTGCTCTGGCCCCGGCCGGCCGCCGATCCCGGGCCGGTGGCCACCGCGCCGCCCGCCGCCCCGGCCGCCCCCGAGGAGGTGACGCTGCCCGGCGGCGTGCTGATCCTCCACGACCCCACCCGGCGCGCCCTTCCAGCTCCTCCGCCGCCGCCCTCCTCTTCTGTGACATCGGTCAATCCTGAGCCGCCGCCGGTGCCGCCCCCCGAGGCACCGGCCCCGCCCTCCCCCGAAGTGGCCGCGCCCGCCGAAGCCGCCCCCGCCCCGCCGCCGATGGGCAAGGTCTCCATCACGCTCACCCAGGGTGTGGGCCGCATCTCGATCGACGGCGTCGCGCTCTCCGGACCCACCCCTCTGCTCGCCCACCCCCTGCCGCCCGGCCGGCACCGCGTCGTGGTGGAGATCCGCGGCGGGCGAACCTATGTGCGCGACATTGAGGTGGTGGCCGACGAGACGGTGAGCCTGTCATGGCCCTGATCGCCCTGCTGCTTGTCGCCTGCGCGCCCCAGCGCGACTGCGCCACCACCCTGTGGTGGGTGGGCGAGGCCCAGTCGGTCTCGGTGGTGGGCGACTGGAATGACTGGCGCCCGGGGGTCGACCCCCTCCAGCCCCACCGCGGCGCCTTTCGCGGCACCTTCGACCTGCCGGTGGGCGACCACGACTACCAGCTCCTGGTCGACGGGGTGCGCCGCGACGACCCCTTCGCCCCCCTCGAAGGCGAGCGGCAGGGCGAGGCGGTGAGCCGCCTTCGGGTGGAGGACTGCAGCGTACCGGCCCTGCACCTGCTGTCGGCCGCGGCCGACCCCAGCGGGAATGTGCGCCTGCGCGCGATCTTCGAGGCGGTCGGCCCCGCGCTCGATCGGGCCACCTCCGACCTGCTCGGCGCCACGATCACCCTCTCGCCGGCCCGCGGCGAGCTCGAGCTGGCGGCCCAGGGCCTGCCGCCGGGCAAGCACACCCTTCACCTCTCGGCCTGGGATCGCGACGGCGGGCTCGCCACCCTCACCGTGCCCCTCTGGGTAGAAGACCACCGCCCGGTCTGGGAGGGCGGCCTGCTCTACGCGATCATGGTCGACCGCTTCGCCGACGCCGACGGGCAGGCCCTCCCCGCGCCGCCGAGCCCCACCGATCGGGCCGGCGGCCGCTGGGAGGGCGTGACGGCGGCCATCGAGTCTGGCTACTTCGCGCGCCTCGGCGTGACGGCCCTCTGGCTGGGCCCCATCCTCGAGAATCCCGATGGCCGGTGGGAGAGCCGCGATGGCCACCTCTCCACCAGCTACCATGGCTACTGGCCGCGCTCCCCCACCGAGCTGGAGCCCCGCCTGGGCGGCGAGCCCGCCCTGCGCGCCCTCATCGCGACGGCCCACGATCACGGCCTGCGCGTGATCATCGACGTGGTGCCCAATCATGTGCACGCCGAGCACCCCTACGCCGCCGAGCCCGGCTGGGTCAACGAGGGCTGCGTCTGCGGCGCCGCGGACTGCCCCTGGGAGACGGAGCTGGAGTCCTGCTGGTTTGCCGACTACCTGCCCGACCTCAACCAATCCGACTCCGACGTCCGCGCCGCCGTGATGGCCGACATCGTCGCCCTGGCCCTCGACCTCGACGTGGATGGTCTGCGGGTCGACGCCGCGCCGATGATGCCGCGGTCCGCCATCCGCGAGCTGCGCTACCGCCTCGACGCGGCGGTGGCCGGCCCCCATCCTCTGTTCAGCGTGGGAGAGACCTTCACCGGGCCGGGCGGCTGGGCCGAGATCCGCAGCCGCCTGGGCCCCCACGGCCTGCACGGCCAGTTCGACTTTCCGGTGATGTGGGCCCTGCGCGACTTCCTGGCCGGCGGCTCCGGCACCGCCGAGGACCTCGCCCAGGCGCTGACCACCTCGGCGACGGCCTGGGAGGGCTCCGGAGCCGTGATGGCCCCCTTCGTCGGCAACCACGATGTCGCCCGCTTCGTGTCGGTGGCCAACGGCGAAGGCGACCAGGACCCCTGGACCGACCCGCCCCCCGCGCCCACCAGCCGGGAGCCCTATGTCTCCCTGGCCCTCGCCCAGGCCATCGCCCTCACCCTGCCCGGGCTGCCCACCCTCTACATGGGCGATGAATACGGCGCCGCCGGGGCCAACGACCCCGACAACCGCCGCCCGATGCGCTTCGCCGACCGGAGCGAGCCGGAGCAGTGGCTTTGGGGCCTCACCGCCACCCTCGGCCGCGCCCGCGCCTGCTCTCCGGCCCTGGCGGGCGGCGACTGGACGGTCGCCCTGGCGATGGGCGACCTCTACGCCCACCGCCGCGCCACCGACGACGACGAGGCCCTGCTGATCGTCAACCGCGGCCTGCAGCCCGCCCGGGTGCGCCTGCCCCTGGGCCGCGCCACCCACGATGTGCTCGCCCCCGATGCGCCGCTGGGCGAAGAGATCGCGATGCCACCCCGCAGCGCGCGCCTGCTCCTCAACCCGGCCCTGCCCTGCGTTTCCGACCTGAACGGAGAGACCCGATGACGCGCCGCCTCCTGCTGCTGCTCTGTCTCCTGCCCGCCGCCGGCTGCGGCGAGTACGGCGGCTGCCTGCTGGACTGTGAAGAGGTGCCCGAGCTGCCCTGGGACCCCGGCGAAGGCGGCGGCGCCGATGGCTATGGCTCGGGGGGTACCGGAGGCGGCGGCGATGACGGCGGCGACGACGGCGTCATCGAAGACACCGCCATCGAGCTGGTCAGCCAGCGCGACTGTGTCGTCACCGCCCGCTACAGCCCGGGCACGGCGCTCAGCAGCCTGTCGATCGCCGGCGAGTTCAACGCCTGGACCCCCACCCCGATGGAGGACACCGACGGCGACGGCGTTTGGACGCTGATCTTGGGCGAGCTGGCCCCCGGCAGCTACGCGTTTAAGTACCTGCCCAATGGCGCCTGGGAGGGCGACCCGCCGGCCAATGTCTACACCCAGTGGTCGGGGGGCAGCGAGAACCGCAGCCTGCGGGTGGGCGACTGCACGGTGCCCCTGCTGCAGACCGTCTCCGGATCGGCCACCGCCGAGGGTGCGCTGCAGGCCAGCTTCCTCGTCGCCAGCGCCGCCGACGGCGCCCGGCTCGACCCCGCCCAGGTGGTGGTGACGGTGGGTGGCAACCCGGTCACCCCCGAGATCGACCCCTCCACCGGGGCCAT
>JBEIQK010000010.1:0-28664 GCA_040376505.1 Alphaproteobacteria bacterium
ATCTCGGCGGCTCCTCGGCGGTTGCAGGTGTTCCGCCTGCCATTGACAAGGCGCTTGACACGGTAGGCGTCGAAGCAAGGGCGACCCTGCTTGCGCTCCCAAACCAGTACATGTCCTGGAGTCCTGACCGATACCGCTTACTCGCCTGTGCTGTCGGCGCCTCTCGCGCCAGCCTGGAACAGCCGGAGGCGCTCCCGCCGGCCGGCACGTCGGGACCGATCGGC
Organism: Alphaproteobacteria bacterium; assembly: GCA_040376505.1. Classification (GTDB taxonomy): domain Bacteria; phylum Myxococcota_A; class UBA796; order UBA796; family UBA2385; genus JBEIQK01. Next base: position 225 of record JBEIQK010000010.1, read on the forward strand.
AATTCGCCCTATGACAAGGACTGAATGCCCGCGACCACCATCCACAACCCATCCGGCAATCCAGTCGCCACACAACGCCTCTGCGCCATCGATGACCTCTTCCACGACTCGACCGCGAAAGGAGCGCGACTGGAGCCCATGACGGGCTGGATGAACGTCGCCGGGAACAACGCGCTCTGCAAGGTCGGCCACCACGGCGATTTCAACCCGAAGACATAACGCGCCAGGATCCTGCTCCCACGCTGGGCAGGTGGGCACCCCAAGGAAAGGTCAGTGGTGCCACATCCCTGGCCGACTCCCCACCGCCCCCGAACGCGGCCCACCCCCAAAAACCGCTCACCCCCCCACCGGAAACGGCGCCCCCGGATCGGCGCTCATCAACGCGCTGTTCATCAGCCAGCCCTTGCGGCCGTCCGGGAGCACCACCAAAGTCTGTTCACCCGCCTCCTCCTCCACCGCCACCACCGCCCCAGCATGAAGCACAAAGACCTCCACGCTGCCCGGCGTCGGCGCGCTGCGCACCGAGACATCCGTCAGCCCCACCACCACCGGAGGCCGCCCCGCGGAAAGCGCCCCCACGCCCACAGCGAGAAGCAGGCTCGCAAAAAAGGGCACCACACCTGCGCCATCGAGGGCCCGCTGCCCCCGGTGACGGCGCACCCCCACCCGCAGCAAGCCCAGCCCCGCGAGAAGTCCCGCCGCCCAGACCTGGAGACGGGGCGAACCCACCCCCGCCCAGAAGAAGGGCCCTGGATCCGGCGCCGGCGGCTCGATCCGATCGGCGGTCTGGCTCAGGCTGTGATCGAGGTTGGCCCGCAGATCCGGGTGACTGGGATCCAGCCACAGTCCGCGCACATAGGCGGTGATCGCCGCGGGGCGCTGCCCCTGGCGGTACAGCACATTTCCCAGGCCCAGGTAGACGTCGGCGTCAACGCCACCGGCCTCGAGCGCGGCGCGAAAGTGGCCCTCGGCGGCCGGGAGCTCGCCGGCCCGGTCGGCGGCGATGCCCTCGGCATAGGCCTCAGCGGGGGAGGCCGCCAGCGCGGCGCCCAGCAGCAGGGCGATCATCGGGTCTCCTCGACGAAGGCGCGCACACGGCGCTCGAGATCATCGATCTGGCCGCCGCCGTAGCGGGCCGCCAGCAGGTCTGTGTAGAGTCGCGCCGCCGCTTCGCCCAGGGGGGCGATGGCCTCGGCGTCGAGGCCCGGCGCCGGCCGCCCGAGGCGCAGGGCGGCGGCCTCCCGGGTCAGGTCCTCCAGGGCGGCGAGGCGGGCGCTGGGCTCGGCCGGCAGGGCGGCGAGCCGCTCGCGAAGGCGCCGGGCCGGGTCGGCGGCGCGGCGGCCGCGCAGCGACTGAAGCGACTGTCCAACCAGGGCGAGGGCCGGCAGGCCTACGAGGGCGAGGGCCCCGGGAAGGGCGCTCTGGGGCCGATCATCGCCGATCGCCGCTTCGGCGCTGGCCGGCAGGATGTCGCTGCCGGTGCTGGCCACCTCGGCCCGCTGATCGCCGCCGCCGGCGTAGCTGGTGAGGGCGCCGCCGCCGTCGCCGGGGGCCACGTCGAGGGTGATGGGCTCGCTCTCCAGGGTGACATAGGCGCCAGCCTCGGGATCAAAGACAGAGAGCGCGATGGGCGGGATGGTCAGTCGCCCTTCGGCCGAAGGCACGATGGCCCGCTTGAAGATCGCGCTGCTGACGAAGCCATCGGGGCCGAGGCGGCTCTGGATCTGCGGGGCGTCGTCATAGACCCGGTAGCCCGCGTCGGCCGGGGCGGCGGGGAGCTTTGCCCCGGAGAGGGAGCCGTCGCCGCTCAGCACCACATCCACGCTGATCGAGTCGCCGACCTTGACCGGCCCGGGGTTGGCGCGGGCCTGGAGCTTGAAGGAGCCGACCAGACCGCTGTAGTCGGCGGGCCGCCCGGCGGTGGGCAGAGGGCGGATGTTCACCTCGACCGCCGCGGTGGTCAGTCGCTCCTGGCGGGTAGGCTGGAAGCCAAAGCCCATCCGATCGCGCCGCGGGCGACCGGCGTCGGGCACCGAGACGGTGATCAGCGCCGGGCTGATGGTGTGCGCCCCCACCCCCGAGGCGATCAGCGGCACGGTGACCTCCTGAAGCTGCCAGGCGGCGCCGTCGGACTCGACGGTGGAGCTGGTCTGGCCCACCTCCACGCTCTTCTCCTGCAAGAAACCATCGAAGTCGGGCGGGTTCCAGGAGAGGCCCGCCACCTCCGCCTTGGAGCGAAAGCGCATCACCCAGGTCACCACCTCGCCCACATAGGGGGCCGGATCGGAGAGGGTGCCCACCACATCGAGGTCGGCCCGCATCGGCGCGGCGCGGCCGGAGACCTCGATGGTGACGGCGTCGGCGACCAGCTCCTGCCCGCCCACCTGCATGCGCACGGGGCCCACCGTAAAGCGCCCCTCCTGCAAGGCGGTGAGGCTGTAGCTGTAGGTGACGGTGCGGGTGGTCTTGAAGTTGACCGAGACCATCTGCTGGCTCTGGCCGGCGAAGGCCAGCTTGAGCCCGCTGCTGGCCGGCACATCCGGCACCCCGGAGGCGGTGGCGCCCACGAGCTGCAGATTGAGGTTCACCGACTGCCCCACCACGAGCCGCGGACTGTCCACCACAAGGTGAAGGTCGGCGGCCAGCGCGGCGGCGAGCCAAAGAAAGAGCGTCGCGATCATCACCAGTCCTTCCCGCTGCGGGGGCGGTCCGACGTTCGGATGCGGGGCGAGCCCTCCTGAACCCCGTCGAGCAGGCGCTCGGCCTCGCGGGCGGTGATGTCGCCGTTGGCGTCGGTGGGCTCGCCAGCGGCCGCATCTTCGCCGGCGGTGCCCGCCTCGCCTTCGATCTCGCCGCGCTCGCCGATCGGCGGCTGGCCTTCTTCGGTGGGCTGACCCTCGCCGGGATCGGCCGGCTGGGCCCCGTCCTGGCTCTGTTCACCCGACTGGGGTTGACCCTGCTGGCCCTCTTGGGGCTGGCCTTCCTGGGGCTGGCCCTCCTGGCCCTCCTGGGGCTCCCCTTCGCCCGGCTGGCCCTGCTGGGGCTGCTCCTCGGGGGGCTGGGTGCGGGCCGACAGCTCCTTTTGCACCGCCTCGGCGTTCTGCTTCGCCGCGGCGTGCTCGGGGTTGTCCTGCTGGATGCGCTGCCAGTCTTCGAGGGCCCGGGTGAGCTGACCGCCGCGGTAGGCGGCGAGGCCGCCGTTGTAGCGGGCCCGCTGGCGCTGGGCCGGATCCACGCTGCGCTCGGCCACGCCCTCCAAGACCTCCTGGGCCCGATCGTAGTCGCCTGCCCGAAAGAGCGCCTCGCCCAGGCGCTCGGCGAGGCCGAGATCATCGGGCTTGCTGGCCTGCTCGCTGGCGAGGCGCTCGACCTCCTGCTTCCAGTCCTCGGCCGCCCGGGCGAGGCCGACGCAGAAGATCAGCCCCGCGACGGCGCCGGAGAGGCGCAAGGCCCCGGGGCGCAGCCCAGCGCCCAGCACCAACAGTAAGAAGGCCCCGCCGATGAACCACATGAACCGCTCCTCGCCGATCTTCTCGCGCCGCACGCCCCGGTCGCCGGCGCTGAGCTTGCCGCGCAGCTCATCCTGGTACAGGGCGGTGACGTCGGTGGCGTCGCCGCGGCTGCGCACATAGGCCCCGCCGGTGGCCGCCGCCAGGGTCTGCAAGGCACCCTCGTCCAGTCGACTGAGCACCACCTGACCGGCCTCATCCTTCACAAAGCCGCCGCCCTCCCCGGTGGGGATTGGCGCGCCCTCGGGGCTGCCCACCCCCATCGCGAAGATGCGCACGCCGGCCTCTGCAGCCCGCTTGGCCGCTTCGATGGCGCCGGCCTCGTGATCTTCCCCGTCGCTGATGATCACGAGGGCCTGATCGGCCTCCTCGCGCGTGCCCAGCAGACGGAGTCCCTCGTCAATGCCCGCACCCAGGTCGCTGCCCTGGCTGAGCAGGGTGTTGGGCTCGCTGTCGCGCACCATGAAGCGCAGGGCGCCATAGTCCACGGTGAGCGGCATCCGCGGCCAGGCGCCGCCGGCGAAGAGCACCAGACCCACGCGATCGCCGTCGATCAGCTCGGCCAGATCGAGCACCTCGCGCTGGGCGCGCTCCATGCGACTGGGGCTCACGTCGGTCACGCTCATCGAGCGACTGACATCCAGCACGATCACCAGATCGAGGCCGCGCTGGGGCACCTCTTCGTAGCGATAGCCAAGCGTGGGGCGGCTCAGGGCCAGGATCAGCAGCCCGACGGCAGCCCAGAGGAGGGCCAGCCGGCGCTGGTGCAGGGAGACCGCCGCGGCGCTCACCCGCGCCGGCACCAGGGCCCCCAGACGAGCCAGGGCCGCGGCCCGCCGGCGCAGCGACAGCACCAGCAGCCCGGCCAGGGGCACCAGCGCCCAAAGCCCGATGAGCACGCGGCCATCGCCAAATTCGAAGGCGTCGTTGCTGTTCATGGCAGCCTCCGCAGGGCCGTCTCGCCCAGCAGGGTCGAGGCGAGCAGCAGACCAAGGGCCGCCCAGGCCCAGGGCATGAAGCGCTCCTCGCGATCTTCATGCACCTCCACCTCGGCCGTGCTCTTCTCCAGGCTGTTGATGGTGGCGTAGACCTGGGCCAGGGTCTCGGCGTCGCCGGCCCGGTAGTAGGCGCCGCCGGTGGTGCGGGCGATGGAGCGCAGCGTGCCCTCGTCGAGGTCGGAGCCGCCCCGGCCAAAGAGCCCGCCGAAGACGCCGCCCCCGCCGCCGTCCACCGCGCCCACGCCGATGGTGTAGACCTTGATGTTCAAGGCAGCCAGGGCCTCGGCGGCGGTGAGGGGGCTCATGCCGGTGTTGCTGGCCCCATCGGTGAGCAGGATGGCGATGCGCTCGGGGGCTTCGACCTCCTTGAGGCGCTTGCCGGCCACCGCCAGGGCGTCGCCCACCGCCGTGCGGTTGGGGCCGGCCATGCCGATGGTCACATCGCCAAGAAAGCGCGTCAGGGCGTCGTGATCGAGGGTGAGCGGCACCTGGGTGAAGGCCGCCTCACCAAAGACCACGAGGCCGATGCGATCGTCGGGCCGCCCCTCGATGAAGCGGGCGATCACCTCCCGGGTGACCTCCAGGCGGTCGACCAAGCGGCCGCCCAATTCATAGTCCTTCTGCTCCATCGAGCCCGAAGTGTCGACCACCAGCAGGATGTCGATGCCCTCGCTCGATCGCACCCGCGTGGTGAAGACCTCCTGGGGCCGGGCCAGCGCGACCACCAGACACGCCAGCGCGCCGGCCATCAACAGCGTCGGCAGGGGGGCCGCGATGCGGCGTAGGCTCAGGCGGGTCACCCCCAAGGACAGCGCCGCCGCCGCCATCCTCGGCCGGCGGGCAAAGAAGGGCGCCAGCAGCGCAAGCGGCAGCAACAGCAAGAAGCCCGGCGCCGCCCACTGGATCATGGGGCGCTCCGATCGGGGGCTGGCAGGCAGGACAGGCTCATACGCGCCGCGCCTAACCCCGCAGGGGGGGCGCCTTCATCCCTGGGCACCGCCGAGGCGAAGATCAGCCGCTGGCCATGGACAGATCGACGCCCTCGTAGAGCGCGTCGACCTCGATCTCCAGCCCCAGATCGGGCAGGAGGAGCCGCTCGCCCGCGCCGAGGTAGCGCAGCGTCCAGCTCCCATCGCCATTGCGGGAGCGGTGCTGCAGCCCGACGCGATCGGTGGAGACCAGCAGGTAGTGCATCAGCGTGGGGATCTGCCGCACATGCTCGAACTTCTCGCTCTGATCGTAGCGGGCGGTAGACGGAGAGAGCACCTCCACGAGCAGCGACGGGTTGGTCACGGCATGGCGGTCGTGGGCCGCCACCGCGATGGGGCCGCAGACGATCGAGGCATCGGCGTAGGAGGAGAGGCCGCTCGGCGAGGCGATCTTCAAGTCGCTGCCGACCGCGACGCAGTTGCGCCCCTGCAGGCCGTTGGCCAGGCGCGTGAGCACCCGCGCCCCGAGGAGCGCGTGCACCACGCTGCCCCCGGCCATGGCCACCACATGGCCCTCGAAGAACTCATGCTTGAGGCCGCTCTCCTGCTCGATGCGCAGGTACTCTTCGTAAGAGTGCAACCGGACCGCAGGTTCACCCATCGCAGCTCCCTGGGGCGCCCAGGCCCCCCATCCAGCGCAACACCACGCGGATGCGGTGCCCTTCTACGACAGGGTAGCGCAGCCGCCCCTCTTCGGCGAAGCCCGGCGGCCAGGCCGGCGACGGGCCATCCCCCAGCAACAACACCACCCGCCCCCCCGGCTTGAGCAGGCGCGCGGCGTCTTCGAGGAATTCCAAGGGCGGCTTGTAGGCCCGGCTGATCAGGCCGTCGTAGGCCCCGTCGGGCAGGGCCTCGCTGCGCTCATTGCGAACGGTGGTGCGGCTGCCCAGGCCGGCCTCGCGCACGACGCGCTGCAAAAAGGCCGCCCGCTTCTCGCGGCTCTCCACCAGCTCGATCTGGGCGAGGGGGCTGCTCCCCGCCAGGGCGATGCCCGGAAAGCCCGCCCCGCTGCCCAGATCCGCCCAGCGGCCCTCCGCAGCAAGCCCCTGCACGCAGGCCACCGCGTCGACGAAGTGCGGCTCCAGGGGCCCTGGGCCGACGAGATCCATGGTCTTGCGCCACTTCTCGAGCAGGCTGCGGTGGGCCGCCAGCGCGGTGGCCAGCTCGCTCATGAGGCCACCCGGGCGAGGTGGATGGCCAGCAGGTCGACGGCCGCAGGCGTGACGCCGGGCAGCCGACCGGCCGCGCCCAGGGTGGCCGGTCGGGCCGCCGAGAGGCGCTCGCCCACCTCAAAGGAGACCCCCGGCAGGCGAAAGTCAAAGCCCGGTGGAAAACAGACCGCCTCCATGCGCCGCGCGGTGGCGGCCCGGCCCTCCTCGCGGCGCAGGTAGCCCTCGTAGCGCAGGTCTGTCTCCACCTGCTCGGCCGCCTCGGGGCTGAGGTCCGGCGCCTCGGGAAAGAGCCCCCGCAGCCCCTCCCAGGAGGCCTCGGGCCGGCGGAGCCAGTCGGCGAGGCGCACCTTGTCGCGCACTGGGCCAAAGCCGGCCGCGGCGAGGCGCTGGTTGGTGGCCTCGGTGGGAAAGAGCGCCGCCCCCTCGGCGAAGGCCTGCCCGGCGGCGACGGCCTCCATCTTGGCCTCAAAGCGGGCCCAGGCGGCCTCCGAGAGCAGCCCGGTCGCGCGGGCCAGCGGCATCAGGCGCCGATCGGCGTTGTCTTCGCGCAGCAGCAGCCGATGCTCGGCCCGGCTCGGGAACATGCGATAGGGCTCGCCCCCCACGCCGCGCTGAATGAGATCATCGACCAGCACGCCGATGTAGGCCTGATCCCGCCCGAGCACGAAGGGCGCACCCAAGGCAGCGGAAACCCCAGCGACGAGGCCCTGGGCCGCCGCCTCCTCATAGCCGCTGGTTCCGTTCACCTGCCCGGCGAGGTAGAGCCCCGGCACGCCCTTGTGCTGCAGCCCGGCGTCGAGATCGCGGGGGTCGGAGAAGTCATACTCCACGGCGTAGCCCGGCTGCAGGATCTCCGCGCGCTCCAGGCCGGCGATGCTCCGCACCACCGCTTCTTGCAGGCCCGCCGGCAGCGAGGTGGACAGACCATTGACATAGACCCGCGGCGTGTCGAGCCCCTCCGGCTCCAAGAAGAGCTGGTGCTGCGTCTTGTCGGCGAAGCGCACCACCTTGTCTTCGATGCTCGGGCAGTAGCGGGGGCCCCGGCCGACGATGGCCCCGGTGAACATCGGCGACTGGTTCAGCCCGGCGCGGATCAGGGCGTGGGTCTGTTCATTCGTATGGGTGATGAAGCAGTCGCGCTGGGGCAGGCGGGCGGCCGGCGGGGTGAAGGAGAAGTGGCCGTCCGGCTCGATCTCCTCTTGCCGGGTGGTGGCCGCCCAGTCGATGCTGTCGGCGTGCAGGCGCGGCGTGGTGCCGGTCTTCAAGCGGCCGAGACGCAAGCCCAGGGAGGCGAGGCTGCGGGAGAGGGCCGAGCTGCTGCGGTCGCCCACCCGGCCGCCCTCGCTCTGGACGGCGCCGCAGTGCAGCACCCCGCCCAGAAAGGTGCCGGTGGTGAGGATCACGGCCCGGCCGCGAAGCGACTCGCCGCTGCCCAAACGCAGGCCCACGGCCCGGCCCCCCTCTACGATCAGCTCCACCGCCTCTCCCTCGACGAAGCGCACCCCGGGGAGGTCCAGCAGCGCCGCCTGCACGGCGAGGGGGTAGCGGTCGACGTCGACCTGGGCCCGGCTGCTCTGCACGGCGAGGCCCTTGCGGGTGTTGAGGCGACGAAACTGGATGCTGCTGCGATCGGTGACCGCGGCCATCAGGCCGCCCAGGGCGTCGATCTCGCGCACGAGCTGCCCCTTGGCGAGGCCGCCCACCGCCGGGTTGCAGGACAGGCGCCCGATGTGGGCCCGGCTCAGGGCCACCACCACCACCGGCACCCCCAGGCGGGCCACCGCGGCCGCGGCCTCGGCGCCGGCGTGGCCCGCCCCCACCACCAGGATGGGCGCATCGTCTTGCTGAACCACAGGCATCCACGCTCCACAAGGTCGCCCCTTGCCCCATTGCCCTTCGGCGTGCAAGGTCTGGCGAACAGGGTAGTAGCCCCGCCAGATGAGCGACTCCTCCGAACCCACCGCCGACACCGACTGGCGCGCCCGCATCCGCGCCGTGGGTCTGCGCGCCACCGCCCCCCGTGTCGCGGTGCTGCGCCTTTTGCAGGAGATGGGTCGCCCCGCCACCCACGCCGAGGTCACCGAGACCCTCGCCGCCGGCGGCTGGGACCGCGCCACCCTCTACCGCAACCTCACCGACCTCGCCGAGGCCGGGGTGCTCACCCGCACCGACCTCGGAGATCACGTCTGGCGCTATGAGATCGCCGGCGCCCCTCACAGCGCCCACGACGCGGTGACCCACCCGCACTTCCTCTGCACAAGCTGCGGCGACGTCACCTGCCTGCCGGAGATCGCGCTGCCCGCCGGGCCTGGCAAGCTGCCCACCTCGGTGCGCCAGGGCAAGGTCGAGGTCCAGGTGCGCGGCCTCTGCGACGACTGCGAGCCGGGCTAGGCCAACAGGCTGCCCAGGCCCAGCAGCAGCATCCCCAGCGCGAAGGCGCAGCCGCCACGCGGGTTCTTGCGCAGCTTCTTCATCCAGTCGGCGTCGTTCATGCTCACCTCGGTCGGCCGCGTGTAGCCCGATCGGGCTTCGGCGCCGATCCATCGCAAAAGGTGCCGCCGGGCCTACCGTACAGGTCCACCCCTTCCGTATCCAGGAGGGCAGGACATCGTCGCAGAGGCACTCATCACCCGATCGGTCGCCACCCGCGCCTCTGTGTGCGGCGGAACTGCGGGCCCCGGGCAACCCCCGGGGCCCTTTCACCCCAGGGCTCCCAGCCGGTCTTCCTTCGGCGTACACTGGCCGCCAGACGCCGTCTGGAGCCCCCATGTTCTCACCCCTGCTCGCCCTGCTCTTCGCCCTGCCCGCCCTGGCGGCCGACGCCGACGATGACGACGGGGACGGACTGGGAGAGGCCGCCGGCGACTGTGACGACACCGATCGAACGGTCTACCCAGGCGCGCCGGAGCAGTGCAACGGCAAGGATGACGACTGCGACGAGATCGTCGACGAGGGCACCCTGTGCAGCGATGATGATGGCGACGGCTGGACCGAAGACGCCGGCGACTGCGACGACAACAACCGCAGCGCCTACCCCACCGCCGTCGAAGAGGCCGACGGCGAGGACGACGACTGCGACGGCATCGTCGACGAAGGCACGGCCGCCTACGACGATGACAACGACGGCTACGCCGAGCAGGACGGCGACTGCGACGACGCCGACGGCGCCCGCAACCCCAGCGAAGACGACCTCTGCCGCGACGGCCTCGACCAGGACTGCACCGGCCAGGCCGACGACCGCTGCGTGGAGAGCCCCACCGACGGCTGCGACCCCTCCCTGTCGGTGGGCCTCACCGCCCCCAGCGCCAGCCCCGTCGCCGGCGACATCCTCGACCTGCAAGGCTCCGTCTTCACCGATGACCGCGCCCTGGTGCCCACCCTCACCTGGCAGGCCAGCGACGGCACCCTGGAGGTCGACGCGGCCGACGCCTCCCGCGCGCGCTGGACCCTGCCAGCGGCCGCCGGCGAGGCCTCGGTGACCCTCTATGGCGCCGACCCCTGCGGCTATGGCGGCGGCGCCACCGTCCGCTTCACGGTGCTGGCCGCCCCTGAAGCCGAGGACGCGACCCCCACCAGCGAGGGTGGCTGCGGCAAGTCCTCGGCCGCGCTGCTGCTCCTGCCCGGGCTCTTCTTCGGCCGGGCCCGTCGCCGCCGCGCTTAGACCGCCGGCGCCCGCCAGCGCGGCAGGGTGAGGCGCAGACCGCCGCCCTCCGCCGTCAGGCCGAGGGGGGTCACCAGGGCCAGCTCGCCGGCCAGCTCCTGGGCCACCGCAGTCGCCACCCGCGACGAAGCCGCGCCCCAGCCCAGGCGCAGCACCACGCTGCGCGCCTCCACCGCGATGCCGAGGTCGAGGCCCATCGACGCCGACCCCTGGCGGGCGAGGTGGCCGGCGACGGTGGAGAAGACGCTGGCCAGCCCCGAGGTCACCGCCGGCCGGGACCCCTCAACGAGGACCCCGGTGGCCGCGCGATCGTAGCGCAGCCCCCCCACCAGCTTGGTGGCGTGGTGCGACAGGGTCGCTGCCGCGTCGAGGGGGTCGGAGAGCGGCACCCCCGTCGGCGTACCCAGGGTCGCCGCCTCCATCGCCAGCACCGTGCTCTGGATCTCGGCGGCCGCCGACTCCAGCTCGGCGAGGCTGCCGCGCATCGCGTCGAGCGAAGCCCCAGCGCTCTGCAGCACCTGGATCGCCGCGGGCAGGTCGGCCAGCTCGGCGGCGCCGCCCAGCCGGGTGATGGGCTCCACCTCTTCGACCAGGCCCTGCAGCTCGGTGACCAGCATCGACAGCGGCATCAGCAGGTTGCGCAGCTCGGCGAAGGCCGGCGCGACGGCACGTTGCTGAATGCTGCGCGAAGGGCGCTCCTCCTGGCCCAGGGCGATCAGCCGCTCTGCGACGACCCGCCCGAAGACCTCCAACCGCGCCAAGGACTCCGGCGAAAAGGTGCGCGGCATCGTGTCCATCACGCAGAGCGAGCCCAGCACCTCGTCGCCCACCCGCAGCGGCACCCCCGCGTAGGAGCGAAGCCCGTAGATCTCCGACAGTGACCACGGCACGCGCGTGTCCTCCGCCAGATCGGGCACCAGGAAGGGCGCTTCGTCGGCGACCACGAACTGGCAGAAGGAGACGTCGCGATCGGTGGCGCCGGCCCGCGCCAGATCCGGCGGCAGGCCCACCTGCGAGCGGAAGAGCTGGACGCGGTCGAGCACCAGGCTCACGAGCGCGATGGGCACGCCCAACTCCGCGGAGACCTCGGTCACCACGCGATCGAGGACCGGATCCGGCGCGCGAGAGAGCTGCTGGCCGGTGAAGAGGCGGGCGCGGTGGGTCTCGCCCAGGGTGTTGACGCGATGGGGCATGGCAACCTCCTGCCATCCTGAGAACCGCCAGAGCCCCAGCCCCGGCCGGGTCCCGGCTTAGAGGGACGAAAAGAGACTCGCCCCGTCGAAGAGGTAGACCGCGCCGTAGTTGGACGAAGCCCGCCACCCGCCCAGCATCGGATCGGCGGCGCCATCGCCATCGACGTCGACGCTGCTGACCCCCTTGCCCAGGCCCAACTCGCTGGTGGTGCCATACCAGGCCACATCGGCCTGGCTGGTGGTCAGCGTGCCACCCATCGGGCCGAAGAGGAGGAAGGCGGCGCCGCCGTTGGACACCTTCTCGTCGCAGCCGCTCCAGCCGATCAGCAGGTCTTCGGCCCCATCTCCGTTCATGTCGGAGAGGTGCAGCGAGTCGGTCTGGTGGCCAAGGTAGTCGGTCGACGACGAGGAGTACATCTTGAGCTGGTAGTCCAGCTCCGGCCCGTCGGCGGTGCCCGCGAAGAGGTAGATAGCGCCAGCATCGGTGGCGCCGGTGGACTCATACTTGGCCCCGACGGCCACGTCGGCGTAGCCGTCTCCGTCCACATCCCCGGCGGCGACAAGGCTGCCGAAGAAGTCCTCCTCCACCTCGCCTTCCAGGGTCACGTCGGCCGAGGCGATGGTGGAGGCGGTCGACAGCGGCCCCTTGATCCAGGCGACGTAGCCCGCGTCGATGCCCGGCTGGCCGGCGAGGAGGTCGGCCTGGCCGTCGCCGTCGACGTCTCCCACCGACGAGCCGTAGGCGGAGTAGCCATAGGTCGAGCCGGTGACCACCACGTCGGCGGTGCTGGTGTCGGTGTCGGCGGTGATCGGGCCGTTGAAGACGTAGAGGGTGTGCTTGCTCGACGAGGGGTAGCCCGCCGCGCTCACGAGGAGGTTGGCCACGCCGTCGCCGCTCAGGTCTTCGTGGGCGTTCATCACATACTGGCTGAAGTAGCCCGACGACGCGAGGCCCATGATCTGGGTCTCGCCCGACAAGGAGATGGTGCCGGAGAGCGGGCCGGGCACCACATAGACGCTGCCAGCCGCCGAGGCGCCGTCGTCGTTGTTGTAGGCGCCAACCACCAGCTCGTCGTTTCCGTCGCCATCGACGTCGGGCATGGTGGTGAGGCTGTAGCCGGCGTAGTCGCCGCTGGCCTCGCCGATGAGCGTCGCCTCGGCCTGGTCGTCGATGTCGTAGCTGCCGCTCAGGCCGGCCGAGTCCACCACATAGACGGCGCCGCTGCTCGAAGCCGACCCGGTGTCGGCGTAAGCGCCCACCACCAGTTCGGGCACCGAGTCGCCATCGAAGTCGCCCGCGTCGAGGGCAAAGCCCGTGTACGAGAAGGTGCGGGCCCCGAGCAGGGTCACGCCCGCGTCGCCGAGCGACATCTCGTTGTGGCAGGTGTTGTCGGCGATGCCGTTGCAGTCCTGGTCGATGTCGTCGGCGCAGGTCTCGGGCGCCCAGGGGTAGATGGTGTCGTCGGCGTCGTTGCAGTCGCCGTCCTTGTCGGTCAGGCCCTCGGGGGCCTCGCAGGCCACCACCGTCGCGCTGCCCAGGCCATAGCCGTCGAGGTCGGCGTCTTCGTACCAGATGCTGGCGTCCACCGCGGTGTCTTCGTCCACCTCCCCGTCGCAGTTGTTGTCGACGGTGTCGCAGACCTCATCGACCTCGGGGTTGATCTCCTCTTTGGTGTCGTCGCAGTCGCCGCCGATCAAGATCGAGCCCGCCGGCTGCTCACAGACCACCACGCCGGCCGCCTGGTCGCCGTAGCCGTCTTCGTCCACGTCGGGGTACCAGATCGAGTCGGGGTTCTGGCGCGGGTTGTTGTCGTCACAGTCCAGATTGTTGTCGGAGAGCCCGGCGGTGAGCGTGCAGGAGAGCACCTCTTCTTCGGGATCGCCGTAGGTGTCGCCATCGTTGTCGAGGTAGTACACGCTGCGATCGGTGGCGTCGGAGTCGATGTCGCCGTTGCAGTCGTTGTCCACCCCGTCACAGACCTCTTCGGCCCCCGGAAAGATGGCGGCGTCTTCGTCGGCGCAGTCGAGATCGTTGGCCGCCAGCTCGTTGGTGTCGGCGCAGGCCACCGTCTCGGTGCCGGCGAGGCCAAAGCCGTCGCCGTCTACGTCGGTGAAGAAGGTGGCGCCGTCGACCGGATCGTTGTCGACCACCGCGTCGCAGTCCTGATCGATGCTGTCGCAGATCTCGGAAGCGCCCGGGTAGATGCTGGCGTCGCCGTCGTTGCAGTCGAGGCTGGCCGGCGAGCCATCGCCGTCCTCGTCGAGGTCCTCCTCGCCTTTGTCGGCGTTGCCAGCGCAGGCCGCCGCGAAGAGGAGGGGGGAGAAGAAGGAGAGGGACCGCAACAAAGAGGGCGCGCGCATGGTGCATCCTGATAGGCGCGGCCATTCTACCACCGCGCTCGCCCGCGCGCCGCGCGCTTGAACCGCCAACGATTCCAACAGGAGGCCCATGACCGACCCCGCCGCCCTCGGCGCGGCCCTCGACCGCCTCCTCGCCGGCGTCGACCTCCAGGCCCGCCTCGCCGCCGACCCCATCTCGGCCCCCCGGCGCTACACCCACCTCCACGATGTCGAGGTGGCCGCCGTCTTCGCCGCCACCCTCGCCTTTGGGCGGGTCGCCTCCTTCCTGCCGGTGCTCGAGGCCTTGATGGCGCGGGCCGACGCCCAGGGCGGGCCGGGCGCCTGGGCCCAGGCGATGGGCCCCGCCGAGGCCGCCGCCCTGGCGCCGCGCTACTACCGATGGCTCAAGGGTGAGGACTTCGCGCTGCTGGCCGCCACACTCGGCGCCGCCCAATTGCGCTTTGGCAGCGTGGGCGCCCTCTTCGAGCGGGCCTTCTCGCCTACCCACCCCCACATCGGCCCCGCCCTCGACGCCGGGATCAACGACCTGCGCGCGATCGCCGCCGAGCTGGCGCCGGGTCTGCTGGGCCACCCCGCCGGCGCCCCCCTGCCACGCGGCTTTCGCGTGATGCTCACCCGGCCGGCCGATGGCTCGGCGAACAAGCGCTGGTGCATGTTGATGCGGTGGATGTGCCGTGCCCCCAGCCTGCCGGGGGCCGATCTCGGCCGCTGGGCGATCCCGCCGAGCCACCTGATCATGCCGCTCGACACCCATGTTCACGCGCTGGGCCGCCTGCTCGGCCTCACCGATCGCGCCGACGGCTCCTGGAAGACCGCGGTGGCGCTCACGGCAGCCCTGCGCGCCTTCCAGCCCCACGATCCCCTGCGCTACGACTTCGCCCTGGCCCACCTCGGCATCTCTGGGGCCTGCGTCCACGCCTTTGACCCGCGTCGCTGCCCTGCCTGCCCCTTGCAGGGGGTCTGCGCCGCCGGCTTGTGTTAGCCCCCGGCCCCCAAACCGGGTGCCCGATGTCGCTCTCGCTCTCCTCCTGGACCCGCCCCGACCGCGGCGCCCTCTTTGTGGTCACCGGCGCCTCGGGCACCGGCAAAACCACCCTCGTCAAGTCCGCCCTGGCCGACATCCCCGGCATCGGCTGGTCGGTCTCGGCCACCACGCGGGCGATGCGGCCGGGCGAGGTGGATGGCAAGGACTACCACTTCGTTGGTCACGAGGCCTTCGCCGCCCTCCTCGCCGAAGGTGCGCTGCTGGAGTGGGCCGAGGTCTATGGCAACCGCTACGGCACCCCGCGGGCGCCGGTGGAGGCGGCCCTGGCCAGCGGGCACAGCATCCTGCTGGAGATCGACTACCAGGGCGCGCGACAGGTGCGCGCCGCCCGTCCCGAGGCGGTCAGCATCTTCGTCTTGCCGCCCTCGCCCGAGGTGATCGAGGCCCGCCTGCGCGGCCGCTCCACCGACTCCGAGGCGGTGATCGCCCGGCGGGTCGCCGACGCCCACAGCCAGCTCGTCCATTGCGGGGAGTTCGACTACATCGTGGTCAACGACGATCTCGCCTCGGCCACCGACCAGTTCGAGGCCATCCTCGTGGCCGAGTTGCTGCGGCGCGGCCGGCACAGCCGCCTCGTCTCGCGCTTCGCCGGGCCCTGATCGCCTTCGTTGCGTGACCGGGGCGCCCACCGGGTCTACAATGGTGTCAAGCCCGCCCCTGCGGCGGGTGGGTACCCCATGCGCCTCAACGACATCCTCGACGCCGTCTCCGCCTACGCCCCCAACGCCGATCTCGACGTGATCATGCGGGCGTACCTCTTCGCGGCCAAGGCCCACTCCGGCCAGACGCGCAAGAGCGGCGAGGCCTACTTCATCCACCCGATCGCGGTGGCCGGCCTGCTGGCCGAGCTGCACATGGACGTCGACACCGTCGCCGTGGGCCTGCTCCACGACACGATGGAGGACTGCCTCGCCACCCAGGCCGAGCTGCTCAGCAACTTCGGGCCTGAGATCTCCGAGATGGTCGATGGCGTCACCAAGATCGGCAAGCTGGAGTTCCGCAACAAGCAAGAGGCCCAGGCCGAGAACTTCCGCAAGCTCGTGCTGGCGATGGCCAAAGACATCCGGGTCATCCTCATCAAGCTGGCCGACCGCCTGCACAACATGCGCACGATGGAGCACATGAGCCCCGATCGCCAGCGGGCGATCAGCCAGGAGACGTTGGACATCTACACCCCGATCGCCAACCGCCTGGGGCTGTCGCGCTGGAAGATGGAGCTCGAAGATCACTGTCTGCGCTACATCCACCCCGACATCTACAAGACCCTCTCCGAAAAGGTGGGCGCCAACGAGGCCGAACGGCGCGCCTACATCGAGCGCACCACCGCCACCCTGCGCAGCCAGCTCGCCGAGCGCGCCATCGTCGCCGAGGTGACGGGGCGGCCGAAGCACCTGATGAGCATCTACCGAAAGATGCGCGACTCCAACATGGAGTACGAGCAGCTCCACGACGTGCTGGCCTTCCGGGTCCACGTCGCCGACATCGGCCAGTGCTACGTCACCCTCGGCGCCATCCACGCGACCTACCGCCATGTGCCCGAGCGGCTCAAGGACTTCATCGCCAACCCCAAGAGCAATGGCTACCAGTCCCTGCACACCGTGGTGCTGGGCCCCGAGGGGCGGCAGGTCGAGATCCAGATCCGCACCCACGAGATGCACCGCATCGCCGAGGTCGGCATCGCCGCCCACTGGCGCTACAAAGAGGGCCACCTCGCCCTCTCTCGCGACGACCTCAACAAGATCGCACGCCTGCGCGAGCTCTTCGAGGCCGCCCAGGAGGTCACAGACGCCCAGGAGTTCCTGGAGACCGTCAAGGTGGATCTGTTCGCCAACGAGATCTTCGCCTTCACCCCCAAAGGAGACGTGAAATTCTTCCCCCAGGGCTCCACCGTGCTCGACTTCGCCTACGCCATCCACTCGGCGGTGGGCGATCACTGTGCGGGGGCCAAGGTGAACGGTCGGATGGTGCCCCTGCGCTACGTCCTCAAAGAGGGCGACACCATCGAGATCCTCACCAAGCCCGATCAGAAGCCCAACCGCGACTGGGTGGAGATCGCCCGCACCGGCCGGGCTCTGTCCAAGATCCGCCGCTTCATCCGCGAGCAGGAGCGCGAGAAGGGCCGGGCGATGGGCCGCGATCTGCTCGACGGCGAGCTGAAGAAGCGCGGCCACTCCTTCGCCAAGCTGCTCAAGGGCGGCGAGATCGCCCAGGCCGCCAAGCACTTCAGCCACAAGAGCCCCGAGCACCTCTACCTCGCCCTGGCCACCGCGCAGGTCTCGATGGAGAAGGTACTGCTGGAGCTGATCCCCGCCGAGGACGTCCACAAAGAGCTGCCGCCCGAGTCGGCCAACCCCTTCGTCAAGCTGCTCAACCGGATCACCAGCCGGTCGAGCAGCCCCGTCCTCATCGACGGCTCTGAAGACATCATGGTCTCCTACGCCCGGTGCTGCAACCCGCTGCCCGGCGAGCCGGTCACCGGCTACATCACCCGCGGGCGGGGCATCACCGTTCACAGCGTGCTCTGCCCCCAGATCCACAGCCTGGAGCCCGAGCGCAGGGTGGCGGTGGAGTGGCACAAGGCCAGCAAGGCCCTGCACACCGGCGAATTGCGCATCGCCTGCCGCAACCGTTCAGGCATGATCGCCGACGTCGGCATCGTCTGTAAGGGGCTCGGCATCAACGTCGGCCGCATCGAGGCCCGCCCCCTCGAAGACAACAAGGGGGTCATCACCGCCGAGGTGGAGGTGCGCGACATCGAGCAGCTCAACAAGCTGATGCGCAACCTCGAGAAGATCGAAGGGGTCATCGGCGTGGAGCGGGTGCGGGCCCTGCCCCAAGGGTAGGCCGCGTCGGGCAGGGCGGAATAGGCACCCGCCCCCGCGGAGCCCTGATGCCGACCTTAAACCTGACCCTCCTCGCCGACCACGCCCTGCCCCTCGTGCGGCGCCTCGTGGAGCTGGCCCCGGCCTACACCACCGAGCCGCCGCTGATCGTCGATCTCGACCCCCGCGGGCTCGTGAGCGAAGGCCTCGGCGTTCGGGCCCTCACCGGCGGGCTCGCCCCCGCGCTGGCGCAGCGCAGCCGCGGCCCGGTCACCGCCCCCACGCCCCAGATCGGCGAGCGCGGCCTGCGGGTGCTCACCCCGGGGCGGGATCTGCTGGGCGCCTACGAGGCCGTCCTGGCCGCCGGCGGCCGCCTCGCCGGGGCCTTGAACCCGATGGACGCGCTGGCCGGCCTGCGCGAGGCCCAAGAAGCCGAGTTCGTCATCACCGTGGCCGACCCCACCCCGAGCGCCCTGCAGATGGCCGCGATCGGCATCGCCGACGACATCCTGCTGGTGCTGGAGAACAGCGAGGTGCTGCCCGCCGAGCTCGACGCCAAGGTGCGCCTCGTGCAAAAGATCGCCCAGGCCCGCGGCCGCCTGTCGGCCAACGGCCTCTTCGCCGGCCTGCAGGGCCTGACCCCGCCGCCGAGCCACTGGCGCCTCGTTCACGCCATCGCCAACGGATTGGGCGACGATCCGCTGCCCGACGCGCTTCGCGAGCAGTGGGACGCCCTCGACGCAGAGCTGGGCGAGGCCGAGCACGCCACCGTGATGATCGACATCGCCGCCCTGCCCCACCCCGAGGATGAGCCCGACACCTGGACGGGCGCGCTCCTGGGCCTGCTGGGCGATCCCGAGGCCGACGAGGCCTGACCCGCACCTGCAACTCTGTCGTCGCGGGCCGTGGCGGCCCTGGGTACACTGGCGCCATGTCTACCCCCACCGCCGCCGTCGCCTTGCTGCTGCTCTCCTGCTCCCGCCCCGGGCCGGCGGACCCCAAGGGTGACCCCGGCCCCGCCGCCGGCGGAGAGGCCCTGGCCTGGGGCTGCCTGCTGGGCGGCGAGTCGCCCGACTACGCCATGTCCCTCGGCTGCGAGGCCGACTTTGGCGCCCTGGCCGACAACCCCTACGACGCCAGCATCCCGGGCGCCTGGACAGTGAAGACCGTGATCGATCGCCTTGATCACGGGCGGCTCTTCTTCACCAACACCGTGCTCTACCCCCTGCACTGGCAATTCGCCACCGCCCACCGCTCTGGCAACGGCCTGCCCTTTGTGCCGGATCAGTCCAGCTTCAACAGCACCGAGTATTACTCGCCCGACCGGCGCTTTTTGTTGGGGGCGGTGACCTACTATGAAGAGCCCCAGGTCTGGACCTATGAGCTCTCCCCCTACGACACCGCCAGCGCCGACCTGATCGCCGAGGCCTTCTACTCGATTCAGAGCCAGTCCTATTATGGCGACCGCCTCGTCTTTCACCCCACCAGCACCGCGCTGGAGCGGGTCGCCGAAGAGCTGCCGGCCAACATTCCGGTGATGACCAACGCCGAGCTCTACGCCGGCATCACCTACCAGCCGCTCAACCTCGGCACGGCGATGGGCCTGCTGCGCTTCTACACCGAGTCAGACCTCGCGGCGGCCTATGTCAACTACCGCGAGATCGTAGTGCTCGACGAGATCCCGCTGGACATCTCGGTGGTGGCCGGCATCATCACCGATGACTTTCAAACCCCCCTGTCGCACATCAACGTGCTGGCCCAGAACCGCGGCACCCCCAACATGGCGCTCACCGGCGCCTTCGCCGACGAGACCCTGCGCGGGCTCGAAGATCAGTGGGTGGAGCTGGTGGTGGGCTCCTTCGAGTACAGCATCCGCGGCGTCTCCGAAGAGGAGGCCCAGCTGTGGTGGGAGGAGAACCGCCCCGAGCCGATTGAGGCCATCCCGATGGACCTCGACGTGACCGCCCTCACCGACTGTGAGACCCTGCTCGACCTCGACACGATGGCCCTGCCCGCGGCGCTGGACGCGGCCTTCCCGGCCTTTGGGGGCAAGGCCACCCACTTCGGCGGCCTCGCCCGCATCGGCGACGAGGTCATCAGCCCCGACGCCTTCGCCATCCCGGTCTTCTACTACCACCAGCACCTCGAAGAGAACGGCCTGTGGCCGGTGATCGACGAGATGCTGGCCGATCCGACCTTTGCGGTCGACCCGGCCTACCGGGCGGAACGGCTGGACGCGCTTCAGTCGCTGATCGTCGAGGCGCCGATCAACGCAGACTTCGAAGCGGCGGTGATCGCCAAGATCCGCGCGGACTATGGCGGCGGGCGCATCAAGTTCCGGTCGAGCACCACCGCCGAGGATCTGGGCGACTTCACCGGGGCCGGACTGTACGAGTCCAAGGCCGCCGACCCCGATGACCCCGATGACCCCGTGGACATCGCCATCAAGGAGGTCTGGGCCAGCCTGTGGGGGCCCCGGGCCTTTGAGGAGCGGGAGTATTGGGGCATCAACCACCGGCTGATCGGCATGGCCGAGCTGGTGCACCCCTCCCACACGGCCGAGGAGGCCAACGGGGTGGCGATCACCGCCAATATCTTCGACACCTCGGGGCTGGAGCCGGCCTTTTACATCAATGTTCAGTCGGGAGAGACCTCGGTGGTCATCCCTGAGGAGGGGCTCACCTCCGATCAGCTCCTCTACTACTACAACCTGCCGGGGCAGCCCGCCGTCTACCTCGATCACAGCTCGCTCATCGTCGATGGCACCACCGTGATGACCCCTGAAGAGCTCTATGAGCTGGGGCGGGGGCTGCAGGCGATTCACAATTACTTCTACGAAGCCTACGGCACCGAAGGGGGCTGGTACGCGATGGACACCGAATTCAAGGTGGAGCGCTACACCGACGGCACCTTTGAGGTCTCGATCAAGCAGGCGCGGCCCTACCCGGGGCGTGGCGAGTGAGCCGGGCCCTCTGTCTCCTCCTGCTGGCCTGCGGCGGCGACCCCAAGACCGGCCCCGAGGGGGCCGACAGCGCGCCCCCCACCGACACCGAGAGCCCTGACCCCGGTCCGCCCGCCTCGATCGACGGGGCCTGCCCCCAGGAGACGCGGGTGGGCGGCTTTGTGGTGGAGGCCTACCCGGACTACTCCATCGTCGATGGCACCGTCCGCGATGGGGTCATCCCCAATGAGGTGCTGCAGTTTGTGTCGGCCGAGGGCGACTGCAAACTGATGCGGCGGCTCAACGCCTTTTGCGACCCGCCCTGCGCCAGCGACGAGGCCTGCGGCAACGACGGCGCCTGCGTGCCCTTCCCCGAGGGCGTCGATGTGGGCGATGTGGTGATCACCGGGCTCTCGGCCGAGGCGGCGATGAGCGCGGTGGTGCCGGGGTACCGGTATTTCCTCACCACCCTGCCCCACCCGGCCTTCGCGCCCGGCGCCGCCGTGCGACTGACCAGCGCCGGGGGCACCGTGGCGCCGCTGCTGCTCGACGGCATGGGGGTGGACCCGCTCTCCCTGGAGGGAGACACCTGGACGGTGGTGCCCGGCGCCGACCTCACCGTGAGCTGGCTGCCGCCCAGCACCGTGACGCCAGCAGCCCAGGTGGAGCTCAGCCTGAACATCGATCAGCACGGCACCAGCCCCCTGTTCCTCTCGTGTAGCTTCGTCGACACCGGCAGCGGGGTGATCCCCACAGCGCTCCTCTCGACCCTCATCGAAAACGGCGTCACGGGCTTTCCCAATGGCAGCCTGGAGCGCGTCACCGCCGACCACGCCGCGGTGGGCGAGGGCTGTGTCGACCTGCGGGTGGCGAGCCCGCGCATCCCCTCGGTGCGGGTGGAGGGCTACACGCCCTGCAACGAAGACGCCGACTGCCCCAATGACCAGACCTGCAATGAGGCGCTGCAACGATGCGAATGACTCCCCTGCTTTGCCTCCTGGCGCTGGCCTGCGGCCGCAATTCGGTGGACGACGACAAGGATGGCTTTGTCCCCAACATTCCGGACGAGGATGGCGAGAGCGACGACACCGGCGAAGGGGGCGACGACACCGGCGAAGGGGGCGACGACACCGGCGAAGGGGGCGACGACACCGGCGAAGCGCCCGACCCCGAGCCGCCCTTGGAGTGCGATCCGATGCCGGCCCTCCCCCTGGCCGACGAGCGGTTGACCGGCACCCCGCCCTCCGAGGACTTCGCCTTTGACCTCGAGGGGCGGCTGGTCAACGTCGACAACTTCGGGAACCTCGTGGCCACCACCCTCTCCGGCGAGCGCACGGTGCTGGTGCCCGGGTTGAACATGAGCGCGGGGCTCGCCTTCCTCCCGGGAGGCGACATCGTCTACAACGACTCCGGCACCAACACGGTCAAGCGCGTCAACCTCTCGACCGGCGCGGTCACCACACTCACGGCGGATATGGCCTACCCCATTGGGCTCGGCGTGGGGCTGGATGGCTTTGTCTATGTGGCCGAGTACTACGGCGGCCGGGTACGGCGCATCGATCCCGACACGGGGGACTATGAGGTCATCTCCATCGACACGCTCTTTCCCAATGGGATCAGCTTCAGCCCCGACTATGAGACCGTCTACGTCGGCAGCTTCGGCGGCGGCACGGTCTACGCGCTCTCGAAAGACGAAGAAGGGGTCTGGACCACCAACATTGTCTCCAGCGTCCCGAAGGTGGAGGGCCCCGGCCCTTGCGATACGGCGCTGGAGGGGGATCAGTGCTTCTTTCCCAGCGGCGGTGTGGGCACCTGCCGCACCGGGCTCACCGACGCGCTCACCTGCGAGCCGGGCGTGCGCGACCGCGAGGCCTGCGAAGGCGCCGAAGAAGACGACCCCTGCGTGACCGAACTGATGGGCAGGGTCTACACCAGCCGGTGTCGCCCGCTGAGCATCGGCGAGGGGCTGTACTGCCCGGCCAACGACGGCGACACAATGGATGCCTGCTCCGGCCTTGCCATGGGCGGCGCCTGCTCCGTCGACGGCGTCGCCGGCTACTGCTATCCCTCCTGGCAGGGAGAGAACATCTGTTTGCTGGACTCCGTCATGGTGGACGCCGCCAACACCTGTGATGGGCTCGTGGCCGGAGACACCTGTCTGTACGACGACCCCTACCTGCCCACGGGGGGCGTCTGCACCGACGATGGCCGGGTGGTCAGCTGCGTGTCCACCTACGGCGGCTTCGCCGCCCTCCACGGCCTTAACACCGACGCCTGCGGCACCGTCTACGCCACCGACTTTGGCGGCGGCAACCTCTGGCGACTGACGCCCGACGGCAGCGTGGTGGAGGTGGCCGCCAACCTCTCGGCGACTTGGATCCCCAACATGCACTTTGGTCGGGGGGTGGGCGGCTTCGAAGAAGACGTGCTCTATGTGATGAACCTCGATCGCGGCGGCCTCTTCGCGGTAGACCTCGGCCTGCCAGGCAAGGCAGAACCCTACACCGGCGAGTAGGCCCGCCGTCTCGCGTGCGTGGACCTCTGCGGGTGGAGGTCTACACGCCCGGCAACGAAGACGCCGACGGCCCCAATGACCAAACCTGCAACGAGGCGCTGCAACGATGCGAATGACTCCCCTGCTCTGCCTGCTGGCGCTGGCCTGCGCCCGAAACACGGTGGATGACGACAAGGACGGCTTCACGCCTCCCGATCCACCCGACGAAGAGGGGGACGACACGGCAGGCGGCGGCCCAGACACCGGCGAAGCGCCCGACCCCGAGCCGCCCTTGGAGTGCGATCCGATGCCGGCCCTACCCCTGGCCTACGAGGGACTGTCGGGGACGCCGTCCTCCGAGGACTTTGCCTTTGACCTCGAGGGGCGGTTGGTCAACGTAGACTCCTTCGGGAACCTCGTGGCCACCAACCTCTCCGGCGAGCGCACCGTGCTGGTGCCAGGGTTGACCATGAGCGCGGGGATCGCCTTCCTCCCGGGGGGCGACATCGTCTACAACGATGTCGGCTCCAGCGCGGTCAAGCGCGTCAACCTCTCGACCGGTGCAGTCACCACCCTCACGGCGGGTCTGTCCTACCCCAATGGGCTCGGCGTGGGGCTGGATGGATTTGTCTATGTGGCGGAGAATGCCGGCGGACGGGTGCGACGCATCAACGCCGACACCGGAGAGTATGAAGTCATCTCGGTCGACACCCTCTACCCCAATGGGATCAGCTTCAGCCCCGATTATAAGACCGTCTACGCTGGCAGCTTTGGCGGCGGCCTGGTCTACGCCATCCAACAGAACGACGCGGGCGAGTGGATCACCAACATCGTGTCCGCCGTCCCACGGATCGAAGGCCCGAACCCCTGCGAGCCCCTGCTGGAGGGCGAACAGTGCTATTTGCCGAACGGCAGCGTAGGGACCTGCCGCCCCGGCCTCACCGAGGAGATCACCTGTGAGCCGGGGGCTCGCGACCGGGACGCCTGTGCAGGCGCCGAGGAGGGCGATCCATGCGCGACCGAGTTGATGGGCACCTTCTATGACAGCCGCTGCCGCACCGTGAGTATCGGCACCGAGCTCTACTGTCCGACCGTGGATGGTGGGCTCCTCGACGCCTGCGAGGGCCTGGGCATGAGCGAGTTCTGTTCAGTCGACGGCTACTTCGGCAACTGCAACCTCACCTGGCAGGGCGAGCACTTCTGTATGCTTGATTCCGTCTATGTCGCGGCGCCAGATACCTGTGATGGGCTCGTGGCAGGCGACCCCTGTCTGTACGACTACCCCCCCTTTCCCGCCGCCGGAGTCTGCACCGATGATGGTCGGATGGTCTCCTGCCAGCCCAACACCCCCTACTTCGCGTTGCTGGATGGCCTCAACACCGACGCCTGCGGCACCATCTACGCCACCGACTACGGCGGCAGCAACCTCTGGCGACTGACGCCCGACGGCAGCGTGGTGGAGGTGGCCGCCAACCTCACGGCGGGTTGGATCCCCAACATGCACTTTGGTCGCGGGGTGGGCGGCTTCGAAGAAGACGTGCTCTATGTGATGAACCTCGATCGTGGCGGCCTTTTCGCGGTAGACCTCGGCCTGCCCGGCAAGCCGGAGCCCTACACCGGCGAGTAGGCCCGCCCGGGGCTCAGTGAGAGATGGAGGCGGAGGTCCCGCGCCGGGGGGCCGCGCTGGGGGCGGCCGGCTTGCGGGCCAGAGAGCCGATCTGGCGGGCGATCTCGCTGGCGTTGTGGCCGGCGAGGTCGACCCGCTCGCGCAGGATGCCGGTGGCTTCGACCTGCTCGTGAACGGTGGACTGGACGGCGCCGAGGGTCTCGGCCATCGCGGTGGAGAGCTCGGCGGACTTGCGCCAGGCGCCGCCGGCCCCCTTCACCTCCTTCTGGGTGGCCTCAATGCGGCGCTGCAGATCGGCGGTCACCACGGCGATGCGCTTGGCGAGGTCGTTGACCTGATCGGCGACAACGGCGAAGCTGCGGCCCCGCTCGCCGGCCCGGCTGGCCTCGATGCTGGCGTTGAGGGCCAGGATCTTGGTCTGTTCGGCGATCTGATCGATCTGGCGCAGGCCGCGACTGACGCCGGCGGTGTGGTCGACCAGGGTGGCGAGGCCGGCCTCGCCCTGCTCTGCGAGGGGGCCGAGGCTGCGGGCCTGGGTGGCGGCCCGGCCCACCTGAACGCCGGCGGCGCCCAGGCCGCCGTGCAGCCGGCCGACCCCGTCTACCGCCGAGGCGAGCACCAGCCGGAGGGCCTCAAAGTCCTGTTGGGCGGCCTCGGCGATCTCACCGAGGGAGACTGCCTCTTCGGTGGGGCGGGCGCCGATCGCGGCCTCCTCTTGCAAGGCCCGGACCCGCTCGGCCTCGGTGGCGAGGCGCTCGGCGTCCTGCTGCATCTGGCTCTGGATCTCATCGAGATCGTCGGCGATCAGGCCAAAGCCAGGGATGGCGCCGAGGCCGTCGGTGCCCACGCGCTGCCCCTCGGCCATGGCGTCGACCACATGGGCCACTTCGCGCAGGGCGCGGCTGGCGGCGTGGAGTTGGACGAGGGCCAGCGCGAGTCCGACCCCGCCGAGCAGGGCGTAGGGCAGCAGGCCTTCCAGGGCCTCGCCGCGGGCGGCCTGGAGGGTGGGCCCGACGGCGGAGCGCACCTCGAGGGCGCCGGTGATGGCGCCGGTGGCGTCGCGGACGGGGGCGAAGGCCACCACCACGGCCTCGGCGCCTTCTCCTTCCTGGGGGCCCAGGCTGGGGCTGCCGGCGATCACGCCGCTCCAGACCGCACCTTCGACCGCGGGGCCGGCGCTGCCCACCTGGACCTCGCCCTTGGGGCCGCGCAGGCGGAGTTGGGTGCTGGCCGTGCTGGCGGCGGCCAGGGCGCCAGCGGCGGCCTCGGCGGGCGGGAGGGTGGGGGCCAGGGTCTGCGCCACGGCGAGGGCGCGGTCTTGCACGCGCACCAGGGCCACATCATCGGCCTTCGTCCAGCCCCAGGCCGCGCCCAGGCCCATCAGCGCGATCCCGACGCCACCGACGAGGAGTCGGGCGCGGGCGAGGGGATCAGGGGGGGCGCGGCGAGGGCTGGGGGGCATGTGCGGCTCCGTCGGTCCCCTCATCGACGGGGGACACCTCCGACTGAACGGAAAGGCGGCCTTCTTCCAGTAGCCCCTGGGCCTCGCCCTCAGCGCGGCGGGCTCGGGAGGGCCAGCGGCTGCGGATCCTCGGCCTGGGCCTGTGCGCTCTCCAAGATGGCGAGGCGTGGATGCTGGGGGTGGGCATCGACGGGGACAGCGCGGTGACCGAGGCGCCGACAAGCCCGCGCTGGCGGCGCGCAGGGTTGCGCCTGGCGAACCGCAGGCCGCTCTCACCCTCCTGCGGGGATGCCTCCGCCCGCTGGCGGCCGGGGTGAGGACCGCCCGAGCGCCTGGGTCGGGCCTGGGGCGATCCCTCGCTGCGCCGGGGGCGGAGGCGTCAGGGACGGTGGACCGGGCAGTTGGGCGGGCGTTGAGGCGGCGGAGCGCACTGAAGGTCCGGGGGCCTCGAAGCGGCGCTTTGATGAATACCATCGCCATATGCCCCCCCCTTTACGTTGTTTGTCGAAGAAAGTTCCTGAAGCGCACTTGACGCGCAGGGTTGGAGGCCCCATAAGGACATTGACACCACCCCACCCCCGCAATGGACATCCAATGCCCGCCAACCGACCGCTCCCGCGCTCTGTTACCTTTTTCCTTCTGGCCGCCAGCGCTTGCGATCAGTCCGACTATGAGATCATCCCGGATTACCCTACCTATGAAGACGCGATGTGCAAGGCAGAAGACCAGAGCGGATTCTTCGCCAACCGAAACACCGCGTTCCACCACGGCACATCGGTCGCAATCATGTCCTTCGGCAGCAGTTCAACAGCCATGAACACGCACCGCATGGTCGTTTCAGGGGGGCCCGGATCGGGGACCAACGATGAGCCCGGCCGCGTGCAGTTCCTCTATGCCGACCCCGTGACGGGTCTGCTGGACCCATCCCTCGGCTACGATCGCCAGTGGGCAGCGCCGATCTCCTCAGGCGCCGTCAACCTCGGCTGGAGCATGATCGCGGCGGACTTCCGTGACTGCTACCTCGCCGCTTCGGGGACCCACGAGAACGCCTGCGGGCAGGAGGTCCTGGTCGGGGCCCCCAATGTGGGGACCCACAGCAACGCTGGACGGGTCTTCTGGTGGGAGGCCGAGGGGAGCACTGTAAACGGGCTGATTCGATACGGTGGCATGGTGCCAACTCCTAGTTCGCTCTCCAAGATGGCCGAATTTGGCAAGGCGATCGCTGCGCCGGTGGCCCCTGTGGACCCGGACCTGCCGTGGAACATCGGCGGCGCGACCTCTCCCTGGGTGGCGATCTCCGCTCCGGGCGACAGCCAGGTCTTTGTGTATAATGTTGATCCGACCCGGAGCCAGCCGCTGGTCTGGGCGCAGACCTTGACCGCGCCAATTCTTGGGCGAGGATTTGGTCACTCACTGGCTGCAGGGGACTTCGACGGCGACGGCCTCTACGACCTCGCGGTGGGAGCGCCCCTGGAGAATGGGACAGACCTCCGCGGGCTTGTCTGGGTGTATCGAGGATTGGCCGGCGTCAACCCCGTCGAGAGCACTCCCTCGGTGGAATTGGCCGGCGACGAGGCGACGGAGTCGCCAGCCACCGACGCGACCCACTTCGGCTGGGCGCTGGCTGCGGGAGGGTTGTTGCCCGGGGCCGCCGGGGACACGCTGGTGGTGGGCGCGCCCTTGACGGATGAAAGCGCAACTGTGGCTCAAGATGATGGCGCCGTATGCCAATACAGCTTCACGTCGACATCGGGGAGCCTCCAAGTCGATGAGCGGAAATGCTCGAGAAACAAATTCCCATCCGCGACGCACGCCACCGTCTCAACCACCGAACACCTCGGATGGTCTCTCGCCATCGGAAACTTTCACAACTCCGACAACCTCGGGGGCACCAAAAGCGATGAGGCGCACCTCCCCGAGCTCGCGATCGGTCGCCCTGGCGCAAACAGCGGTCGCGGCGCGGTCGATGTGTTCCTCACGGACGATGCAGGGTTTGACCAGCACAGCACCTGGACCAGCATCTACCAGTGGGGTGGGTCGGTAAAGAATGCGCGCTTCGGCGAGTCAATCGCCGGAGGTTATGTCCAGGAGACCCGATGGCAAGACATCGCGATCGGATCACCAGACCAAATGAGCTCGCTGAGGTCCAACGGCGCCGTGACGCTG
>JBEIQK010000565.1:0-4414 GCA_040376505.1 Alphaproteobacteria bacterium
CGCCACCCTCGCCGAGCTCGCCGCCCACCTCGGTCTCCGGGTGCCCGCCGATCTTCCCTTCGCGCCCGGAATGGGCCTGATGGCCGCGCTCTCGCGCTTCGCCTTTACGCTGTCCACCCTGCAGCGCCCCGAGGCCGTGCGCCGGGTCGCCGCCGAGTGCGCCGAGGACGCACTCCTCGAAGGGGTCGACCCCTTCGAGCTGCGCTTCGCCCCCCAATTGCACCGCGGCGCCGCCCCCGAGGAGATCGTCGACGCCGCGTTGGACGGCCTCGCCGGCCGCGGCGGCCTGCTGCTCTGCGGCCTCTATGGCGAGCCCCCCACCGTGCTCGACCAGCTCGTCGCCATCGCCGCCACCCGCCCCGGCGTGGTGGGCATCGACCTCGCCGGCGGCCCGGCCGCCGGGCACCGCTTTGGCCTGCGGGACTACGCGCCGGCCTTCACCCGGGCCCGCGACCTCGGCATCGGCCGCACCGTTCACGCCGGCGAGGGCCGGCCCGCCGCCGAGATCGGCGAGGCGATTGTGTACCTGCACGCCCAGCGCATCGGCCATGGCACCACCCTCTTGGATGACCCCACGGTGCTGGATCAGGTGCTCGAAGGGGGAATCACGATCGAGGCCTGCCCCACCAGCAATTGGCACACCGGCGTCATCTCCGCGGTCGAGGCCCACCCGCTGCCGCGCTGGCTGGCTCTGGGGGTGCGGGTCTGCGTCAACGCCGACAACACCTTGCTCTCCGGCGTCACCGCGGCCGACGAGCTGCGCACCATGGCGGCGCTGCCGGGGGTCGGCGCCGCAGGCGTGGCCCGCCTCATCGAGTACGGTCGCGCCGCGGCCTTCCGCCGCGCTTAGCCCTGGCGCCGGCGGGCGCCCAAGAGCAAGGCCGCGCCGGCCAGCACGCTCGGCAGGGCGAGGGCGCCGCTGGGGATCTGGCTGCAGCCGCCTTCGTCCTCGTCCTTCTTGTCGGACTTCTGAGGCTCGGGCGGCGCGACGTCGGCCCAGGCCGGCGCGGCGGCGAGGGCGAGGAGGCAGGAGAGCGAGAGGGTCTTAAGCATGCTGGACTCCAGGGGTTGCGCCAGGGGGATAACCTGCACCGCGCGCTCGATCGTGCAAGGTGCACCCATGAATCAGCTCACCGCCCTCGTGCTCACGCTTGGCATCGAAGTGCCGGTGGCGTTGGGCCTGGGCGCCGCCTGGGGCCTCCTTGGCGACGGCGGTGGTGGGCGCATCCTGCGCATCGCCCTCGCTGGCACGCTGCTCACCCACCCCTTCGCCTGGCACCTGCTGCCGGCCCTGCATGGGGTCCTGCCGCTCTTCGTGCAGCTCCTCCTCGTGGAGGGCGGCGTGGCCGTGATCGAAGGCGGGCTGTACGGTCGCTTCACGCCCGTTGGCTATGGCCGGGGCCAGCTCGTCGGCTGGGCGGCCAACGCCCTCAGCTTTGGGCTGGGGCTGCTGCTCTTCGACTGAGCGCGGGTGCCAAGGCCACCAGGAGGGCGGGCAGCTCGATCCAGGCGTGAACGGCGGCCACCACGCCATACCAGAGGCGGGCCTCGCTGAAGTCAAGGGCATAGCCGACGGCGCCGACGAGGCTCAGGAGGGTCACGAGGCCCACAAAGGTGCGGGTGGACAGTCGACTGAGGCCGATCACCGACGGCGCGGCCGGCCCCCCCGGGGCCAGGCGGGGCAAGACGCCGATCACCACGGCATAGTGGACGAGCTGGGCATAGGTCAGCGCCGAGAAGGCCGCGGTGGCCCAGTCGGCGCCGTGCTGGGCGCGGGGCAGGTAGGCCCCCAACTGCGCAGAGAGCGGCCCCGCCGAGGGCCAGGACAGCGCCGCCGCCGGGCTCCCGCCCACCAGGGCCCCGGGCAGACCGGTCAGCAGGAGCAGCGGCAGGGCGACGAAGGCGATCAGACCGAGGCCGAGGGCCCGCCGTCGATGGGGGCGCGGCAGGGCCTCGGCCAGAAAGCCGAGGGGGGTCCAGTTGTGCGCGGCCGCGAGAACAAAGAGCAGGACGATCGGATCGAGGGCCAGCGCCACCAGGAGGCCGCCGGTGACCCCCAGGCCGACGACGAGGGCGCGGGGGCCGGCCTCGCGCAGGGTCGGCAGGGCCAGGGCGCTGAGCAGGGCGACCAGAAGCAGCTCCGGCACGGTGACGTCTGACCACAGTCCGGTGGCCTTCAGCGCGCGCAGGAGGGCCACCCCGCCGAGCCCGAGGCCAAGCAGGAGGGGAGCGCGCAGCAGGGGGCCGCGCCCAAAGCGGGCCTCGACATAGCGCAGCTCGGTGAGGACGTGGGCGCCGCCGAAGAGGGCGAGAGAGACGGTGTAGGAGGCCAGCGGCGCGCCTGCGGCGAGGAGCGCGAAGGCGCCCAGGAGGAGCAGCGCGCGGGGGGTGGAGGGCAGGGGGTCGGCGACCAGGGGGGCCTCGGGAGCGAGGGGCAGCCTACCGCACCCGCGGCCGACCCGGGGGTGCCGGAGACGCGATTCGCCCTTCGGCCGATCGGCTCCCCCATCTCAGCGCCCCCAAGCACCGTCCACCGGCAGGCCAGCCCGATCTGCGCGCGCCCGCCAATCCAGTCGACAGGCACCTCGGCCCCGAGGGCCGACTACTGCAGATCGTCGCAGGTCACGCCGTCCTGGCTGCCATTGGCCTGGGTGTAGTCATAGCAGCTCGCATAGGCGGTCAGCTCCTGGCAGTCGCCGTTGACACAGACCCGCACGCAGCCCTCGGGCTCCGCCTCGGTGATGACGATGCCGCCGGTCTTGGCGCTGCGGGTCCAGGTGACCACCGGCGCGGTGGAGACCTTGTCGCCAAATTCCACCAGCAGATCGGCGGCGACCGAGGCGGCGCGCACATCGTCGGGGGTCGGGGCCACGAGGCCGGTGCAGAACAGTCCCCCCGAGGCGCTCTGGGTGACGGTGCCATTGAAGGACTGACCGTCTTCATTGGTGTAGGTGCAGGGGATGTCGGTGCCGGCGGTGTGGGGGCCGGGGTTGTAGGTGGCCCGGTACAGCGGCACCGACCAGGCGAAGGCCGAAGAGGAGAGGGCGAAGACGACAAAAGAGGCGACAAGGCGGGTCATGGCAAGCTCCAGGTGGGTTTGTGTGCACCGTCTGCACGCTCACCTCATAGCGCTGCCACGCGAAGACGGTTCCTTCGCGCTTCCTACAGGCCGGGCTCAGCCGCCGAAGAGCAGGGCGATCGTCTCGCCGCCGCCCACGAGGAGATCGGCGGCGCCGTCACCATCCAGGTCGGAGCCCACGATCAGCGTGGCGCCCAGCCCGGCATCGGGATCGACGAAGCGCGGCGCGGGCAGCGACAGGGCGCCCAATCCCGGCGACAGGGCGTAGACGGCGCCGGCCCCAGGCGCCCCCACCCACAGCACCGGCCCCTCGGGGGCGTCGGCCTCGATGGCGACGGTGGCGCCGAGCTCATCGGCGCCTCCTGCCGCAAAGGCCGCGGCTTCGGCCTCGCGCAGGTGCAGGTCGCCGGGGCCGGCGGCGAGGCGGCCGGTGGAGAGGAAGAGTTGGGCTGCGCCCAGGCGCCCGGGCAGGGTCGCAGCGCCCGGCAGGCCGAGGAAGAGGTCGTCCAGACCGTCCTGATCGACGTCACCGGCGACGAGGGGCCCGATGGTGGGCGGGCCCCAGCGATCGGGGCTGCGCAGGCGAAGGGTGGCCGCGTCGAGGGTGGTCGCCTCCACCGGAGACTCGAAGATCAGCCCCACCACGTCGGCCTCGGCGAGGCAGAGGGCGCAGGAGAGGTACAGCTCGCTGAGCCCGTCTCCGTTGAGGTCGCCGGCCCCGCCCAACTGTTCACCGAGCCGGCCGCCGGCGGCCTCGCCCCACAGGCTAAGGGCGGCGTCCTCCGGGCTGAAGCGCCCCTCCATCGGCAGAACAAAGCGATCGACCCGCCCAAGCAGCGCGTCGCCGTCGCGGTCACGCGGCGTGGCCACCCAGAGGCCGGTGCCGTCGGGCTCGGCCCAGGCGGCGCTGCCCAGGCCGCCGCCGCCGCTCAAGCCGGCGAGGGTGGCGAGGGGGCTGTCTCCCGGCGGATCTTCGTAGAGGCGCAGCCCGCCGGCGTCGACGGTGACCCAGTCCTCGCCGGGGCTGGCCACGAGGAGCAGGGCGCCGCCCTCTCCATTGGGGGCCCAGCCAAGGCGGGCGCCGAGGCCCATGCCAGCTTGATCGCCGGCGACGGAGAGGGCGAGCGACGCACGCGCAAGGGTCTGTCCAGGGTTGAGGTCAGCGGCCGACAGGCGCAGGAGGAGGCCAGCGCCGGCCTCGGCCCCCGGGGCGCTGAGGTAGAGCCCGCCGCCGGGGATGGCCAGCGCCGTGGCGCCGAGGCCGTCTCCGGCCTCGCCGAGGATCAGGCCGTGGGCCTGGGTGGCGAGCAGTGGAACGGCGGCATCACAGACGCC
>JBEIQK010000391.1:0-6000 GCA_040376505.1 Alphaproteobacteria bacterium
CCCAGCGCCGAGCGGCGCGCCGTGGACTGCGGGCGGGCGATGCTGCGGGCCCTCGATGGCTGCAACGCCGCCTTGTCCGAGGCCGGCCGGGAGCCCTGTCGCATTCGCATCGGTGTTGCGGCTGGACCGCTCATTCAGGGCACGATGGGCTCGGCGATCCGCTACGAATACACAGTGATCGGCGACGTGGTAAACCTCGCCGCTCGCCTCGAGGCCAAGGCGACCCCCGGACACCTGCTGGCGCCCGCGGCCTTGGTGGACGCGCTGGGCCTCGATCCGGCCTTGGCGCAGAGGCGATCGACCTTGTCGGTGCGAGGGAAGGCGGCGCCGATCGAGGTGGTGGAGCTTGGACCCTGAACAACGACTTGGAGCCCCCGCCGGGCGGGTCGGCTCCCCGGAGCGCAGCCGATGAGCGACGCCATCCTGCGGTGGATCTCCACCCTCTCCTTCCTCTTTCTGTCTGTCGCGGCGCTGATCTTCGCCCTGCGGGGCCTGACTCCGCCGGCCGTGGCGATGGACCCGCCGCCCGATGCGGCCTGCCTCTACCTGCCGCCGGGGCTGTCGGTGATCTCCCAGGCCGACGGCATGGAGCAGTGGATGAATGAGCAGATCAACCAGGGGCGCAGCCACTTCTTGAGCAATCCCAACCAGCACGGCGTGGGCATCCTCTGCGCCTGGTAGGGCGCGGGGGTCGATCTTCGGCGATTCTTCGGCGATTCGAGCCCAATAGGCCCTTGCCGCCAAAATAGAGTCTGAATAGCTGTGCAGCACCTCGGAGATGCCTGTGCCCTTTCAGCTCTTCATCGCCACCCGCAAGGGCCTGTGGATCGCCACCTCCAACGCCGATCGCAGCGCCTGGTCGCTCTCCGCCCCGCACTTCCTCGGCAAGCAGTGCCACCACGCGGTGCGCGATCCCCGCGATGGCGTCACGCTCCTCTGCGCCAACCGCCAGTGGCACCTGGGCCCCACGGTGCACCGGAGCCTCGATGGCGGCCTCACCTGGAAAGAGGCGGCCAGCCCGCCCCGGTTCACCACCGGCGAGGCCCGCGGCCGCGCGGTCGATCATGTCTTTTGGCTGAGCCCCGGCCACGCGAGCGAGCCGGGCGTCTGGTACGCCGGCACGAGCCCCCAGGGCCTCTTTCGCAGCGAAGATGGCGGCGTCACCTGGGTCTCCGTGGCCGGCTTCAACGACCACCCCGATCAGCACCGGTGGGTGGGCTCCGACAAAGACCAGACCCCCGATGGCGGCAAGCTGCACTCCATCCTGGTCGACCCGCGCGACCCGGCCCACCTCTACGTCTCGATGTCGGGGGGCGGCACCTTTGAGTCCACCGACCGGGGCGAGACCTGGGCCCCCCTCAACGCCGGCGTGTCGCTTGACATGTACCCGCCGAAAGAAGACGGCAGCGAGTACCCCTACGGCCACGATCCGCACTGCGTCGTGCTCCACCCCAAGAACCCCGACCGCCTCTGGCAGCAGAACCACTGTGGGATTCACCGCCTCGACCGGGGCGAGGGGCGCTGGCTGCGCGTCGGTCGGGCCATGCCCGAAGAGGTCGGCGACATCGGCTTTGGCATCGTGGTGCGCCCCGAGGATCCCGATCGCGCCTGGGTCTTCCCGATGGATGGGGGAGGGGACTGGCCCCGCACCTCGCCGAGCGGGCGCCCGGCGGTCTACACCACCGCCGATGGCGGGGCCTCCTGGCAGCGGCAAGACGCTGGCTTGCCCACCGAGCAGGCCTGGTGGACGGTGAAGCGCCAGGCCCTGGTGGGCGATCTCGGCGCGCCGATGGGCCTCTACCTGGGCCTCACCAGCGGTGAGGTCTGGGCCAGCGTGAACGAAGGCGCCTCCTTTGCGCCCCTCTTCCGGCACCTTCCCCAGATTCACGCCTTGTCGGTGGCGGGGGCCTGATGGAGGCGCGGGTTTGTGTGCCCACCCAACTGCGCGTCTACACCGGCGGCAAGGCGGAGGTGGTGGCGGTGGGCGAGACCCTGGGCGCCCTCCTCTCTGATCTCGACCGTCGCTACCCCGGCTTTCGGCGCCATGTCGTCGACGAGCAGGATCGGGTGCGGCGCCACATCCTTCTCTACCTCCAAGGTGAGCGCGAAGAAGACCTCGCGGCCCCCGTGCCGCCCGGGGCCGAACTGTTCATCATCGGCGCGCTGAGCGGCGGCTAGCGCTCCTTCCCTGTTGGAGCTCCCATGCCTGTTCACGAATCCCACCCCCATGGCGCCCCCTGCTGGGCTGACCTCCTCACCACCGATGCCGACGGCGCGCGGGCCTTCTACGGTGGGCTCTTTGGCTGGTCTTTCGACATCGCCGGTGCGGAGTACAACCACTACACCACCTGCGAGAAGGGCGGCAAGACCGTGGTCGGCCTCTCGGCGCTGCCGCCGGGCATGCCGCCGATGCCGCCGGCCTGGAATGTCTACTTCGCCTCTGTGGACGTCGACGCGAGCTGCGCAGCCATCGGCGCCGCGGGGGGCACGGTGGCGATGCCGCCGATGACGGTGGGCGAGATGGGGCGCATGGCCGGCGCGCTGGACCCCTCGGGCGCCTACTTCGGCATGTGGCAGGCGATGCGGCACACCGGCAGCCAGCTCCTCGGCGAAGACGGCACGGTGGGCTGGTTCGAGTCCTACTCCCACAACGCCGCCGCGGCGCGGGCCTTCTATGAGACGGTCTTTGGCCTGCGCAGCCAGGGCATGCCGGGCATGGACTACAGCACCCTGCACCTCGGCGAGGGCCCCGGGCTCGGCGGCATCATGCAGATCGACGCGAGCTTTCCGGCCGGCATGCCCTCGGTTTGGGGCGTCTACTTCATGGTCGACAGCGCCGACGCCGCCACCGCCCGCGTCAAGGAGCTGGGCGGCACCGTGATGGAGGGCCCCATCGACACCCCCTACGGCCGCATGGTCTTCGCGGTCGACCCGCAGGGGGCGATGTTCCGGCTGCTGCAGGCCCCGCCGATGCCCTGAGGCGGCCTCAGCCGCCGAAGGCGAACCGGCCGAGGAAGGCGCGCAGCTCGTCGGTGAAGCCGTCGAGGCCGCGGTCGCCCTTGGGGGTCAGGCGAGGGTCGCTGCTCACCCGGAGCTGCCGGCGGGGCAGATCCTGGGCGACGTAGAGGGTGTCGATGCCCGGCACCACCTCGGCCACCGCGGCAGAGACCTCGCCGATGGTGAGGTTGCGCTCGACGAGGTGGGTGAGCCCCGGCTCTCCTTCGCCACGGGCGAGGCGAGCCAGGGTGCGGGCCACGCCGTCGACCGAGGCGAAGGCCCGGCCCTGCCGCCCGCTGCCCTCCTGGGTGATCCGGCCGGCGAAGCGGGCGTCGAAGACCATCCGGTTGACCACCGCGTCAAAGCGCAGGCTGGGCGAGAAGCCGTACACATTGGCGCAGCGTACGATCAGCAGCTCGCCGC
Organism: Alphaproteobacteria bacterium; assembly: GCA_040376505.1. Taxonomy (GTDB): domain Bacteria; phylum Myxococcota_A; class UBA796; order UBA796; family UBA2385; genus JBEIQK01. Next base: position 3,421 of record JBEIQK010000391.1, read on the forward strand.
TGTCGCCGTAGGGGGCCAGCGCGCGCTCGCCGGCCAGCTTGCTCACCCCATAGGCGGTGCGCGGGTCGGGCACGGTGTCGAAGGTGGCGACGCCGCCGCCGCTGTCGCCGTAGACCGAGGTGCTCGACAGGTAGATGAGGCGCCGCACGCCAGTGGTGGCGGCCACGTGGCCGAGCTCGGCGGTGCCCCAGTGGTTGACCTGCTCAAAGCTGTGGGCGTCGCCATCGGCGAAGGGGGTGGTCACCCGGGCGGCGAGGTGAACGATGACGTCGACGCCGGCGGCGGCCTTCCGCAGGGAGCGGGTGTCGAGCAGGTCGCCGCGTACAAAGCGCAGGGGAACGGGGCCGAGGGGCGGGCCCAGAAAGAGCCCATGCGCCCGGCGCGAGAGGTTGTCATAGACGATGATCTCGTCGACGCCTGGCTCATCGGCGAGGGTGCGAACGAGCTCTGTGCCGATGTAGCCGGCGCCGCCCGTGATGAGCAGCTTCATGGGAGGTCTCCGGCGAGGTGCATGCCGCACTCGGTCTTCTTCTGGCCCGTCCAGCGGCCGCCGCGATCATCGAGATCGGCGCTGAGCAGCGAGCGGGTGCAGGGCTGGCAGCCGATCGAGGCGTAGCCGGCGTCTTCGAGGGGGTGGGCCGGCAGGTCGTAGGCGACGCGGTAGGCCCAGAGGTCGCGGGCATGCCAGCGCAGCATGGGGTGAACGCGCAGGATGCCGCCGCGGCCGACCTCCTCTTCGGCCATCGCCGCCCGGGTGGCGCTTTGGCTGGACCGCACGCCGCTCACCCACACCTCGTGGCTGGCGAGCAAGGCCTCCATCGGCGCCACCTTGTTGAGGTGACAGCAGCGATCGGGATCCGCGGCGAAGAGCAGCCGCCCGTCGGCGCTGCGCTGCTCGGAGCGCGAGAGCGCCGACCGCAGATCGCGCACGACCAGCCCCCACTCCCGGGCGAGGCGGCTGCGAAAGCGCAGGGTCTCGGGGAAGTGGTAGCCAGTGTCGAGGAAATAGACCGGCAGCCAGGGGGCTCGGGTGGCGATGATGTGCAGCAGCACGACGCTACCGGGCTGGAAGGAGGAGGTGGCGAAGGCCCGGCGCGGCTGGTGGCGCGTGAGCAGCGCGACGGCGGCGTCGACCTGGGCGGCGAGGGGAGGGGAGAGGGGGGACATCGGCCGGTCGGCTAACCAACCTTGGCCGGGTCTTCGACGTCCTCAGGCCGGCAGGGCGTGAACCAGCAGCACGAGCGCCCACTCGGGGTGCCAGTAGCCATAGAGCAGGGCAAAGCCGGCATGCAGGCCAAGGAGCGCCAGCGCCACCGCCGGTCGCGCCTCGGGCCAGACGAAGAGCAGGCCGCACAGCTCAACGAGGAGGGCGAGGCGAGCCAGGGCGCCCACGAGGGCCGGCCGGTGGGCCACCCACGCTCGGAGGGCGCCGATCACACCCGGGCCGCTCCGCTCGATCAGCAGCAGGGCGTGGGCCCGCGGATCGGCCCATCCCAGGCCCATCTCCCGCAGCTTGGCCAGGGCGGCGAGGCCGTAGGTGGCCGCCACCACGCCGCTGCCGGCCTCCCAGGCCAGGGCCGGCGCGCGGTCTGCGGGCGCCAGCATCCAGACGACGAGATGCCCGAGGAGCGCGGCGGCGGCGGGATCATAGGCGCCGAGGCGCTCGACCGTGCCAGCGGGCCAGGCGGCGAACTGACGGCGCCGGGCGAGGAGGATCAACGCGAGGGCCGCGCTCCCGCCGAGCCGGGGCCAGCCGCTGGCAAAGAGGAGGGCCGCCAGCGCCAACAAGGCCAGGAAGGCGCCGATCGGCCCAGCGCCGAGACCGGCGTCGCGGCGCAGGGCCACGGCCGGACGCAGCCCGGCGAAGAGCAAGGCCAGGGCGAAGAGGCCCTCCCGCAGGCTCATGCCCGCCGGCCGGTGGTGGCGCAGCGGGGCTCAAAGCGTTGGCACAGCCGGCCCTGGTCGTCGACCGACCACCACAAGAGGCCCAATTCCACGCGATCCGCGAAGGGGCCGGGCCCCAGGTGGGACTCGATCCAGCGCAGATCGCGCAGGGCGGCCCAGGTCTGGGAGCAGGGGTAGGGCCCCGGTCGAAGGGGGTCGAGGTCCACCGGCGCCACGGCCGCCAGCGCGGAGATCGCGCAGAGCTGGCCCTCCACCCGGGCCCAGGGGCGGGCGGCCTGGGTGTAGCCCTGCAGCCGGGCATACATGCCAAAGCGCGAGAACGGCGTGCGCTCGCCCAGGAGCAGGCACAGGGCCCCGTAGATCAGGGCGGCGACGGCAGCGACGAGGGTCTCCATCGCGCCGAGGATAGCCGCTTGGCCGGGCTGGGGGCGACGCGGTAATGGTGGCCTCCCACGGGGAGCCCGATGTTTCGCCGCATCCTCATCGCCAACCGAGGCGAGGTCGCCGCCCGGGTGCTGCGCACCTGCCAGCGCCTCGGCATCGCCGCCGTCGCCGTGTCCACCGAGCCCGACGCCGAGCTGTCCTGGCTGCGCGGGGCCAGCGCCGTGGTGCCGATCGGCGGCCCCAAGGCCTACCTCGACGGCGATGCCCTCCTCGCCGCCGCCCGGGCCGAGC
>JBEIQK010000009.1:0-29322 GCA_040376505.1 Alphaproteobacteria bacterium
TCTTCTGGGACCATGAACGGAGGTAGCCGGGTTCGGGCGAGCTCGCGCAGCGCGGCGGCGTCCACTCCGGGCTCGTCGGTCCCGTCGCTCCCTTCGGAGACACAACAGGCGACGAGTTGCCGCTCACCGCCCTCCTCCCGCACGACCACAACGCAGCGATCCACCGCCGGATGCGCCGCGAAGCACCGCTCGATCTCCTCCGGTTCAACGCGAAAGCCACGGACCTTGAGCTGTCGGTCCCGGCGCCCGAGGTACGCGAGGGCTCCGTCCGGAAGCCACCGCACACGGTCCCCGGTGCGGTAGGCGACCGCATCGCGCTCCCCTGTCGCGAAGGGGTTGGGCACGAAGACTTCGTGTGTCAGGTCCGGTTTACCAAGGTAACCCCGGGCAATCCCATCCCCGGCGAGCAACAGTTCGCCCTCCTCTCCCAGCGGCACGAGTCGGAGGTGGCTGTCGACCACATACGCCCAGGTGTTGTCTGCCGGGGTGCCAATGGGAATGTCCGTCTCGTCGCCGCGAACCTCGTAGGCTGTGGCGTAGACGGTGGTCTCGGTGGGGCCGTATCCATTGAGAATCATATACGGACGCCGCACCGCGATGCGGAGCTTTTCGCCACCGACGGTCAACACGCGGAGGGATTGGACCTCCACGTGCGTCATGAACAGTTCTCCCACACGTGTCGGAAGCGTGGCGACGGTTATCGCGTGGTCCGCGAAGAACCGGCCGAGATCGTGGACTGAGCCGCGCACTGACGAAGGGACCACGTAGACGGAGGCCCCCACGAGGAGCGGGGTGAAGAGCTCCGCTACCGAGACATCGAACATGAAGCTGCAATACGCCGCGCAGCGGTCCGCGCTGCTCATCCCGCTGAGCCGCGCGTTCCAGACACAGAGGTTGGCCAGCGCGCGATGGGGGACCATGACCCCCTTGGGATCGCCGCTGGAGCCGGATGTGTAGATGACGTATGCCACGTCGTCTGGGCCGACGGGCGCCAGCGGGGCGGGGTGCGCCAGGACGGGGTCGGGCGAGGCGCGGGACGGGGAGCGGGCCCAGGTGGTCTGCGCGGTCAACACCACCGTGATCCCTGCGTCCTCCAGGATCCGCGCCCGGCGGTGCTCCGGCGTGTCCGGCGTGATGGGCACATACGCGGCGCCCGCCAACATCACGGCCAGCGCGCGCACAACAAACGTGGCATCTCGCTCGGAGATCACCGCCACGCGGTCGCCCCGCCGCACCCCCTGCCGGCCGAGTTCGGCCGCGAGCGCCTTGGCCTCGGCGAGGATGTCTGAGTAGGTCAGCGTGCCCGCGGTGTCGACCACCGCGACCGCTTCGGGGCGACGAGCCGCCACGGCCTCGAACTGCTGCAGGAGCGTTTTTGGGGACGGCGCCGTGATCCGGGGAGCCGGCAGCGCGCTCCGCTCGGCCGCGGTGATCCGATCGAGCCGGGACAGGGGCTCGTCGGCACGCACCAACACTTGACGAGCGAGGGCCTCGACGCGCGCGAACAACGTGCGGATGTCCTGTTCCCCGTACAGCGCCGTCCGCGCATCGACGCAGAGCTGCAGCGGCGCGCTCCGAGGGCGCTGGTTGGGGTTGATCTTGAAGTTGAGCTCGGCGAGGTCGGCGCCCGGCGAGTACCGCTCCACCGTGGGCTCGTCGGCACCGCCGGACACGCTCGGGATGAAGTTGACGAACCAACGGAGCAGGCGCTGGGGGTCGGCCCCGGCGCTGCGGAGGTGTTGGGAGAGCAGGTCATAGGGGTAGCGCTGGCGGGAGAGGCAACCGTCGGAGACGGCGTGAACACGACGCATCAGGCCTGCGAAGCTGTCGTCCTGCCAGATCGGCAGCCGCATCGGCAGCGTGCTCACGGTCATGCCGACCATGGCCTTCTCACGCGGTGTCAGCCGGTTGTGTTGGCCCGTGCCGAGCACGATGTCCCGGCCATAGCTCCCCCCGGCGAAGTGGACGGCGAACAGCGAGAGGAAGAACCGGAAAACCGTGGTTTCGTGCCGCTTGCAGAGCGCCTCGACAGACGCCGACAGCGCCGGGTCCAGTTCGTGCTCGTAGCGCTCAGTGCGGATGGAGAGCCCGCTCCGTGGCGGATCGTCGCCCGGATCGAGCCCAGCGAGGTGGCTCCGCCAGAACGCCTCCTCGTCGTCCCGCGCCGACGAGGCGAGGTACTGCCGTTCCCGCTCGAAGAACTCGAGGTAGGACGGATACTCCTCCGCTGCGGGGAGAGAGCCCGCGAGGAGCGCCCGGTAGGTCTCCCGGATCTGACGGTTGAGGATGGAGACTGTGAGCGCGTCCACCACGATGTGGTGGTACTTGAAAAAGTACCCGATCCGCCCGTCTGGCAACACGACCAGACGAAAGAGGTGGAGCGGGCTCCCGAACAGGGGAAACGGGCGGCGGCTCTCATCGAGGAGCTGCCGACGCGACGCGTCGATCTCCCAGACGGGCGCGTCGACCTCCTCGTGTGGGACGAGGATCTGCTCACAGCCGGCCCCGTCTGTGCGGACGAGGCGGAGGCGCAAGGCGTCGTGGCGGCGGACGACGAGATCGATCGCGTCCCGCAAGAGTGGTAGCTGCTGCGGCGTCCCGGGGATGTGGAGGCACCCCGCGAGGTTGCCAACCCCGGTGCCGGGGTACAACACCTCTGTGTACCACACGCGTCGTTGGGGATGACACAGAGCGATGCGGCCCTCGATCATGGGCAGCTTCTCTCAATGATGCGGGTGAGCTTGTCCCCGTAGCGGCTCATCTGGGCCTGAATGAAGACCTGGTGGGGCAGCGCGATCCGGGAGGTCGTGGTCGCCTCCTGGGTGTACACCACCCGGGTGTACGCCCCGTCGTGCGTGACGAGGTACCCCGCTTGGAACGCGGTCGGGTAGGGCAGAAGCCCACCTTCGTCGTGTGACAACATCCGGAGGCGCAGCGTACCGCGGGTCGGATCGAGCTCGCGGAGGTAGTCCACGGATCCGTGCAGGCCGAGCACGCGGAACGCGACGTGGACGGTCTTCGCGGTCGGTGTGTCCTCAAGGACGTCGATCGTGTCGGCGTAGCTCATCAGCTCCCGCAATGTCTCCAGCGAGAACAACGTTTCGAGCAGCGCAGGACAGAGAGGGACCTCCGTGGTGGTCTGCTCGTAGGTGTAACGGGCGTCCGTGAATGAGAGCGTCGCGGTGGCCTCGAGAGCGGCGGCGGGGCGCGGTAACCCGAGGGCCAGGAGCGCCACGAGGGCCGCACAACGGGGGGGGTCGGACACCATGGGCGCCACTCTATCATGGGCGGGTATGCCTCGAGCGCGCGCGTCGCTCGGCGCGCCGCCGCCACAGACCCGGACGAGCGCGAGGCGACCTGGTAGGATAATCACCCGTCCATTCACCTTCTGAAACGGCCCCCATGTTGACCTCCATCCGCACCATCGGCGGCCGCATCGGCGAGGTCGCCGCCACAGCGCTGCCCGGGTGCGAGGTCGACAGCTTGTTGGCCATTTTCGCGGAGCGGTATGGCGGTCTGGCCGACCCGGACGTCCTTGTCCCTCACCCGGACATGGAGGCTTTGGGAGGCCTCCTCGGTCGCGCCGCCCCTGGCCTCGACGCGCTGGCCCGGGCGCTGCGGGCGGCACTCGAGGGCCCGTACTGCGCTCTGGTCGTCCCACAGCTCGGACTGCACCGGCTAGACCCCGCCGAGCGCTGCTTCGTCCTGTTCGCCCTGTCGCTGTGCATCGGCCGCCCTACACCGACCGACCGCCTCAGCCAGCGGATCGTCTGGAACCTCCGCGCGCGCCCGGACAGGATGGCCGAGGGGAAAGCGTCGACCTTCTCGGAGCACAACGAGGAGGCGCGGCTCCACACCGACACCCAATACTACGCGGCGCCGGAGCGCTACGTGTTGCAATACTTCGTGCGCAGCGCGGGCTGTGGTGGGGGCGTCACCTGGCTGCGCGACGCAGCCAGTGTCGTCCGCGGCCTGGAAGGAAGCGCATCCGGACGACGCGCGCTCTGGGTGCTCTCCCGCACCCCGCTGCCCTTCCGGATCCCGGCCGCCTTCACGGTGGACGGACACGCCTCCACGCTGGAGCTAACGCACGCCCCGATCTTCGGCGCTCGGCCGGCCATCCGTTTCCGCCTCGACACGCTCGAGGCGGGGCTGGCGGCCTGCCCGGGCCATGACACCGCCGACGTGCGCGACGCACTGCACGCTCTGTACGCTGAGCTCGAGGCCCCCCGTCAGCGCGTGGAGCGGGCCCTGCAGCCGGACTCCCTGCTCCTGATCAACAACCATGAGTGCCTGCACGGGCGGACCGGCTTCACCGACCTGTCGCGCCACGCCGTCCGGATTCGGATCGCCGAGTCGGCGATGGGCCTCTGCACATCGCCGTCCCCCCTCCCGTAGACCGGGGACGGCTGCCCGACGCCCAAGCTACCCGGGTGGACGTCAACGCGGAGCTCGGTGGTTGTGGGCGGTTGGCCAGCAGGGGGGTGAAACAGCGTTCTCCCCCAAAAACCCCCTACAGCGCCGCGCTCACCGCCCCATTCACCCGCCGCGTCGCCTCCCCCAGCGCCCACGGCAGCTGCGCCCCCGCCGCCCGCGGATGCCCACCCCCCGCGCTCGCCAGCCCCTTCGCCAGCCGCGCCACATCCACAACGGCCCGGCTCCGCAGGCTGAGCTTGCAGCGATCCTCGCCCTTCTCGACGATCAAGGCCGCCACCTCCACCCCCCGCACATACAACAAGGCATCCACAATCCCCTCGATGTCCCCCACCTCCGCCCCAAAGCGCGCCATGTCTGCCAAGGTCACCGTCGCAAAGGCGCTGCGCCCCCCGTCGAGGATGACTGCCCGGCCCAGCACCTCGCCCAGCAGGTGCAGGCCCGCCGCCTGGCGCTCCACCAGCACGCGCACGAAGATGGCGTTGTGGTCGATGCCCGTCTCCACGAGGCGGGCCGCGAGGCGCAGGGTGGAGGGCCGGGTGTTGGAGTGGCGGAAGCCGCCGGTGTCGAAGATGAGCCCCGTGTAGAGCAAGGCGCCCAACTCGGCGTCGAGGGGCACCCCCCAGCCATCGAGCAGGGCGCAGACCATCTCGCAGGTGCTGGCCGCCTGGGCGTCGAGCAGCACCACCTCGTAGCCGTCGGGGGTGGTGCTGGCGTGGTGGTCGACGATGCCGCGCACCTCGGCCGCGGCGAAGGCGGCGGCCACCGGCGGCTCGAGGCGGCGACGGTCGCCGTCGAGAACCACGACCATGTCGTAGTCGGCGGCGATCTGCCGGTCGGGGATCATCGCGTCGACGCCGGGCATCCAGGTGTAGCGGAAGGCCACCTCGCCAGCGACGTCGACCTGGGCCACCCCGAGGGCCCGCAGCCCCCGGGCGAGGGCCAGGGCGGCGCCGATGCTGTCGCCATCCGGGTCGACGGGGCCGGTCAGCAGCACCCGACGCGCGGCGAGCGCCCGGATGCGGAGCTGCTCAGCGGGGGTGTGGGCGGCGGACGCGGCCATGGCGACTCTCCGAAAAAAGGGCGCCCGCCTAACCAGCCACCGGGTCACCGCAAGGGCCGCACACGCGCGGCGCGGGTTAGCCAGCCGCGTGGATGGCGCCTACGCCCCGCCTGCCGGAGGAACCGATGTCTGCTGGATGGTCTCGCCCCCTCCACCTGCCCCCGCCCGGAGAGGGGGCCGGCGTGGTGGTCTTCACCGGCCAGGGGGCCCAGAAGACCGGCATGGCGCGCGACTTCGTCGAGGCCTTCCCCCTCGCCGCGGCGGTCTTCGACGAGGCCAGCGAGGCCCTCGACCTCGACCTGCGGGCCCTCTGCTTTGAGGCCGATGAGCGGCTCAACCTCACTGCCTTTACGCAGCCGGCCATCCTCACCGCCGAGGTGGCCATGTTCGCGGTCGCCCACACCGAGTGGGGCTACCGGCCCGCCCTCTTCGGCGGCCACAGCCTGGGCGAGTACGCCGCCCTCGTCGCCGCCGGCGTGCTGCCCCTGGCCGAGGCGGTGCGCCTCGTCGCCGCCCGGGGGCGCCTGATGCAAGAGGCCGTGCCGGTGGGTGTGGGGGCCATGGCGGCCCTGATCGGTGAGAACCTCGATGTAAACGCCATCACCGCCGAGCTGGCCGATCTGGTGGTGGATGTGGCCAACCACAACAGCCCCGATCAGGTCGTGCTCTCCGGGGCCAGCGCCGACATCGACCTCGCCATCACCCGCCTCAGCGGGCCGGGGCGCCGCGGCAAGAAGCTGGTGGTGAGCGCCCCCTTCCACAGCCGCCTGATGGCCCCCATCGAGCCCGCCTTCGCCGAATTGCTGCGCCAGAGCGCGCCCACCTGGCGGATCGAGGGGGCGAGCCGGGTGGCCTCCAACACCACCGGCGGCCTCCACGAGGCCGATGTGGGCGCGCTGATCACCGCGCTCACCCGCCAGATCTCCGGCACCGTGCGCTTTGTCGACAACATGGCCGCTCTACAGGGCGAGCCCGTCATCGAGATCGGGCCCAGCCGCGTGCTGCGGGCCTTCTTCCAGGCCGTCGGCCGCCCGGCCGAGGCGGTCACCAACCTCGCCAGCGCCCGCCGCGCCTTCCAAGGCCCCACCGCCTGACCCCTCGGAGGGCCGCCATGCGCAGCCTGCTCGTTCTCTTCGGCCTCGGCCTGCTGGGCGCCCTGATCTTCCTGGCCGCCTGCGTCCGCGGAAACGGCAGCAGCGGCATGAGCGTGGCCCCGGCCCCGCTGGCCCCGCCCGCCCCGCCGCCCGACTTCAGCGCCGACCCCGACGAAGAGGGCCTGCGCATCGTGCTCAGCGACGGCACGCCGGGGGCTGGGGCCGCTGAAGGTGGGGCCCGCCTCGCCCAAACCACCGATCTGTCGGCCGCCGAGACCGAGGCCCTGCTCGCCCGCCTGCCGCCGATCGCCGCCGAGGCCGATGACGCGCTGGCCTTCGCCAAGCGGGAGGGCTCGCTGCCGGCACCGCGGGCGGGTGAGGTGGTCTCGCTGCCCTTCCCGCCGCCGCCGGCCAAGGCGCCCCCCGAGGCCGCTGGCGCCGTGCTGCAGATCGAGCGGCGCAGCCCCGAGGGCGAGGTGCCGATCGCCGGGCCGGTGTCGGTGACCTTCAGCCAGCCGATGGTGGCCCTCGGCAGCGCCACCGACATGAACCAGGCCCGGCCGATCAAGCTGGAGCCCGAGCCCCCCGGCCAGTGGCGCTGGGTGGGCACCCGCACCCTGCTCTTCGAGCCCACCGGCAGGATGCCGATGGCCACGCGCTTCACGGCCACCGTGCTCGCCGGCACCCGCTCGGTCAGCGGCGGCGCCCTGCCCCAGCCCGTGCGCTGGACCTTTGAGACCCCGCCGCCCCGGGTCACCGGCTGGTGGCCCGAGCGCGGCCCGGTCGACCTCAACCCCACCCTGCGCCTCACCTTCGATCAGGCCGTCGACGCCGAGAAGATCGCCGCCTTTGTGGAGCTGAAAGGGGAGGGGGCCGCGCTCCCCTTGCGGGTCGTGCGGGGGGCCGAGATCGAGGCCGACAAGGAGCTCACCGCCTGGGTGAAGAGCCAGAAGCCCGACCGCTACGTCATCCTGCGCCCCACCGCCCCCTTGCCCGCCGACACCCGGCTCACGCTCAGCCTGCGCAAGGGCGCCCCCTCGGCCGAAGGGCCCCTGCCCACCGTCGCCGACCAGCGCAGCAGCTTCGCCACCCGCGGCCCCCTGCGCTTTCGCCAGAGCCAGTGCGGCTGGCGCGACCGCTGCCCGCCGGGGGCCGCCTGGCGCCTGGAATTCAACAACCCCCTCGATCCCGCCACCCTCGCCGAGGCCCGCGTGACCGTGAGCCCCGAGGCCGGCGAGCTGTCGGTCTACGCCCGCGGCAACAACCTCTACGTCGAGGCCAGCCAGACCACCCCCTCCACCACCTACACGGTCACCGTACCCGCCGCCCTGGGCGACAGCTTCGGCCAGCGCCTCGGCGAAGAGGTGCGCACCAGCATCAAGGTCACCGCCCCCGAGGCCCAGCCGCCCGCGCTGGTGGGCCCCGGCCGCGAGCTGCTGATCCTCGACCCCTTCGCCAAGCCGACCCTGCCGATCTACACCACCAACCTCGCGAGCGTTCGCCTGCGCATCTGGTCGGTGGGCCCCGAGCACTGGGCCCCCTTCGCCGAAGAGCAGCGCATCTGGGAGCCGCGCGAGTACGGCCAGAAGGTGCGCGGCACCTTGCTGCTCGACGAGAAGCGCACGCTCAACACCCCCCGCGACGCCCTCACCGAGACCACCCTCGATCTGGCCCCCTTCCTGCCCCAAGGCAGCGGCCAGCTCGTGGTGATGGTCGAGCCCGTCGGCCTGTCGCAGCATGAGCACACCGGCCGGGTGCTGAGCTGGGTGCAGGCCACCCAGATCGGCCTCACCGCCCTGGTCGACCCCGAGACGATGTGGGTCTGGGCCACCGACCTGCGCACCGGCGCCCCCCTGCCCGATGTGGCGGTGCGCCTCTCCGATCTGCCTGGCGACTACACCACCGACAAGGCCGGCCTCACGCGCATCCCCCTGGTGCCCCAAGGCGCCGACGCCACCCCCCGCCTGCTCCTCGCCCGCAAGGGGGCCGACCTCGCCATCAGCGCCGACGGCGGCGTCTACGGCGGCTCTTCGTGGTACCGGCGCGACCGCTTCGATCGGCCCCTCTGGTACATCTTCGACGATCGGCACATGGTCAAGCCCGGCGAGGAGGTCTTCGTCAAGGGCCTCGTCCGCCGCTTTGAAGACCGCCTGGGCGGCGACATCGCGCTCACCGGCCTGCCCAGCTCCAGCGTGGCCTGGACCCTGCGCGACGCCCGCGGCAACGAGGTCGCCAAGGGTGAGGCCCCCGTCGACGCCCTGGGCGGCTTCGACCTCAAGGCCCGCCTGCCCGACGCCATGAACACCGGCGACGCCACCTTCCGCTTCGCCCTGCGCTCGGGCACCGGCCTCGATCGCTTCGAAGGCACCTGGCAGGTGCCCGTGCAGGAGTTCCGCCGCCCCGAGTTCGAGGTGGCCGCCAGCGTCGCCAGCCCCGGGCCGCACCTGCTCGGCACCCACGCCACCGCCCAGGTCGGCGCCAGCTACTACGCCGGCGGCGCCCTGCCCGGCGCCGAGGCCCGCTGGACCGTCACCGCCAGCCCCACCGCCTACAGCCCGCCCGGCCTGCCCGACTTCCGCTTTGGCGAGTCGATGCCCTGGTGGTGGGGCGAGGGCGGGCGCTTCGGCTTCTCGCGCCCGAGCGTGCCCACCCGCACCGTCTCGCACAGCAGCCGCACCGACGCCGCCGGCCAGCACTACCTCGACCTGCACTTCGCCGCGCTCAAGCCGGCCACCCCGATGAGCGTGTCGGCCACCGCCACGGTGATGGACATCAACCGCCAGGCCTGGACCAGCAGCGCCAACCTCCTCGTTCACCCCGCCGCCACCTATGTCGGCGTCAAGCCCGACCGCGCCTTCTACAACAAGGGCCAGCCGATCCAGCTCGACGTGGTGGCCGCCACCGTCGACGGCAAGCCCGACCCCGGCCGGCCGATCAGCCTCACCCTCGTGCGCACCACCACCAAGCGCGGCCCCGACGGCAGCCCCATCGAGGTCGAGGCCGAGCGCCACGAGCAGACCCTCACCAGCGCCGCCGCCCCCGAGCGCTGGAGCGTGGAGCCCCGCGGCCCCGGCATCTTCACCCTCACCGCCACCGTCACCGACGCCGAAGGCCGCCCCAACCGCACCCGCCTCACCGTCTGGGTTGCCGGCGAGGCCGGCAAGGCCACCCGCAGCGTCGATCAGCAAGACGTGGTGCTGATCCCCGACGCCGAGCAGTACAGCGCCGGCCAGACCGCGAAGATCCTGGTGGCGGCGCCCTTCTCACCGGCCACGGCCCTGATCACCTACCAGCGCAGCGGCATCAGCCACACCGAGACCCGCCAGCTCAAGGAGGCCACCGACACCCTGGAGGTGCCGATCGAGGCCGGCATGGTGCCCAACCTCACCGTCTCGGTGGAGCTGGTGGGCCAGGCCCTGCGCTCCGACGACCAGGGCGAACCCGACCCCGGCGCCGCCCCCCGCCCGGCCTTCGCCAGCGGCGAGGTCACCCTCCGGATCCCGCCCCTGCAGCGCACCCTGCAGGTGGAGCTGCTCCCCCAGGCGAGCGCCCTGCCCCCGGGCGGCAGCACCCCCGTCACCCTGCGCGTGCGCGACGCCGCCGGCGCCCCCGTCGCCGACGCCCGCGTGGCCCTGGTCGCCGTCGACGAGGCCGTGCTGGCGCTCTCCGGCTACAGCCTGCCCGATCCGGTGGCCGCCTTCTACGGCCTGCGCCCCACCGACGTCTCCAGCCACCACAGCCGGAGCTGGATCTACCTCGCCGACCCGGCCGCCCTGCGCCAGCCCACCCCCGGAAAGGGCGCCCTCTTCGACGGCCTCGAAGGCGCCACCCTCGAGGGCGCCAGCCTCGGCGCCATGCGCGGCGGCAGCGGCGGCGTCCCCATGCCCGTGATGGCCGCGATGCCCGCCCCCGCCCCCAGCGAGTCGTCCACCGAGATGGAGAGCGCCCCGCCCCAGGCCGCCCCCAAGCGCAAGGCCATGGCGAAGGAGCGCGCCAACGACGACGGCGACGACAACAGCGGCGCCGCCTCGGGCCCCGCCATCGTGGTGCGCAGCGACTGGAACCCCACCGCCCTGTGGCTCCCCGCCGTCGCCACCAACGCCGCCGGCGAGGCCACCGTCACCCTGACCCTCCCCGACTCGCTCACCCGCTACCGCATCACCGCCGTGGCCGTCGCCGGGGCCGACCGCTTCGGCAAGGCCGAGGCCAACGTCACCGCCCGCAAGCCGCTGATGCTGCGCCCCAGCCCGCCGCGCTTCCTCAACTTTGGCGACCGCTTCGAGCTGTCCTACGTCGTGCAAAACCAGACCGAGGCGCCCATCGAGGTGCTCTTCGCCGCCCGGGCCCACAACGCCCGCCTCGGCGAGGGCCTCGCCCTGGGCCGCCGCTTCACCGTGCCGGCCCAGGATCGCGTGGAGCTGCGCCTCCCCGCCGCCGCCGACGCCGCAGGCACCGCCCGATTCCAGGCCGCCCTCTCCCCGGTGGGCGACCCCAAGAGCGCCGACGCCGCCGAGGTCAGCCTCCCCGTCTGGACGCCGGCCACCAGCGAAGCCACCGCCACCTACGGCCAGCTCGACGGCCCCCGCGGCGAGGTCGCCCTGCTGCAGCCCATCGCGGTGCCGGGCGAGGTCTGGCCGCAGTTTGGCGGGCTGGAGATCAGCACCAGCAGCACCCAATTGCAGGCGCTCACCGACGCCGTGGTCTACCTCTCGGAGTACCCCTACGGCTGCGCCGAGCAGATCGCCTCGCGCACCCTCGCGGTGGTGGCCCTCAAGGATGTGCTCAGCGCCTTCGCCGCCCAAGGCCTGCCCGATCCGGCCACCCTGCAAAGCCGGGTCGACGCCGACCTCGCCGAGCTGGCCCGCCGCCAGAACAGCGACGGCGGCTGGAGCTTCTGGCGCCGCAACGAGCCCTCCTGGCCCTTCTTGAGCCTGCACGTCAGCCACGCCCTGGTGCGGGCCAAGGCCAAGGGGTTCACCGTGCCCGAGGCCACCCTGCGCCGCGCCTTGCAGCATGTGCGCGCGATCGAGCGCTACATCCCCCGCGAGTATGGCGAAGCCACCCGCCGGATGCTGCGCGCCTACGCGCTCTACGTGCAGCAGATCGCCGGCGAGCCCGACGCTGGCAAGGCCAGCACCCTGCTCCGCGAGGCCGGCGGCCCGGCCACCGCCCCCCTGGAGCTCCTCGGCTGGACCCTGCCCACGCTCCACGACGGCAAGCACAAGACCGAGGTGGCCGAGATCCTGCGCCGCCTCACCAACCAGAGCACCGAGACCGCCGGCCGCGCCCACTTCGTCAGCAGCTATGGCGACGACGCCTACCTGATCCTGCACTCCGACCGCCGCCTCGACGGCCTGCTGGTCGACGCCCTCATCCAGGTCGACCCCCAAAGCACGCTCATCCCCAAGGTGGTGGCCGACCTCCTCGCCCACCGCACCAAGGGCCGCTGGAGCAGCACCCAGGACAATGTCTGGGTGTTGCTGGCGATGGACCGCTACTTCCGCGCCTACGAGGGCGTCACCCCCGACTTCGTCGCCCGCGCCTGGCTCGGCGACCGCTTCGCCGGCGAGCACCGCTTCAAGGGCCGCGGCACCGAGCGGGCCCAGATCAACGTGCCGATGGCCTGGCTCGCCGAGCAGAAAGACAGCCCCGACCTCACCCTCGCCCGCACCGGCGAGGGCCGGATGTACTACCGGATCGGCCTGCGCTACGCGCCCCTCGACCTCAACCTGCCCCCCGTCGAGGCCGGCTTCGCGGTGGAGCGGGCCTACGAGGCGGTCGACGATCCGGCCGACCTCCGCAAAGAAGCCGACGGCACCTACGTCATCCGCGCCGGCGCTCGCGTGCGGGTGCGCCTCACGATGGTGGCGCCCGCCCGCCGGGCCCACGTCGCCCTGGTCGACGCCCTGCCCGCCGGCTTCGAGGTCATCAACCCCGAGCTCAAGGTGATGGGCGACCTGCCCGCCGACGCCAACCCCACCGGCCCCCGGCCGAGCCCCTGGAGCAGCGGCTGGCGGCGCTGGGGCTACTTCGGCCCCTGGTACGAGCACGAGAACCTGCGCGACGAGCGCGTGGAGGCCTTCGCCAGCCTGCTCTACGGCGGCGTGTACACCTACACCTACGTCGCCCGGGCCACCACGCCCGGCGACTTCATCGCGCCCCCGGCCAAGGCCGAAGAGATGTACAACCCCGAGACCTTCGGCCGCAGCGGCGTCGCCCGCGTCCGCGTCCAGTAGGAGCGCCCCATGCCCGTCGTCCTCAGCCGCCGCGCCGCCCTCGGCAGCGTCCTCGCCGCCGCCGGGGCCTCCTGCGGGCCGGCCGACCCCCGTGAAAAGGCGCGCACCAGCAGCGACAGCGGCGGGCCTGCCCCCGGCCAGATCGATCACATCATCATCGTGATGATGGAGAACCGCTCCTTCGACCACTACCTGGGCGCCCGCGCCCTGGTGGAGGGCCGCACCGACGAAGACGGCCTGCGCGCCGACCTCAGCAACCCCACCGCCGGCGGCGAGGCCGTCACCCCCTTCGCCAGCGACGAGCCCTGCGTCCACGACCCGCCCCACAGTTGGGGCTCGAGCCACGACCAGTGGAACGAGGGCGCCAACGACGGCTTCGTGCGCGCCTACGCCAACAGCGGCGCCCCTGCCGAGGGCCGCGGCGCCATGGCCTACCAGCAGCGCGCCGATCTGCCGATCACCTGGGCCCTGGCCGATAATTTCTGCGTGGCCGACCGCTACTTCTGCTCGGTGATGGGCCCCACCTGGCCCAACCGCCTCTATGGCCACATGGCCAGCTCCCAGGGAAAGACCAACAACAGCTTTCCCGGCGGCTCGGCCTTCACCGAAAAGACCGTGTGGAAGGCCCTTGAAGAGGCCGGCCTGGAGTGGGGCTACTACTACGCCGATCTGCCCTACATCGGCGTCTTCGCCGACCACTGGAATGACACCCGCGTCTTCACCTTCGATCGCTTCGCCGAGCACGTCGCCAACGGCCGCCTCGCGCCGGTGGTCTGGATCGACCCGGCCTTCTCCTACAATGACAACCACCCGCCCCACCACCCCGGCCTCGGCGAGCTCTTCCTGGCCGGCATCTACGAGGCCCTGGCCAGCAGCCCCATCTGGGAGCGCTGCCTGCTCATCCTCACCTATGACGAGCACGGCGGCTTCTTCGACCATGTGCCGCCCCCCACCACCGACGACGACCGGGCCAGCGACGGCTTCGACCAGATGGGCTTTCGCGTGCCCACCCTCTTCGTCGGCCCCTGGGTGAAGCAGGGGGTCGACCACAGCACCTACGACCACACGAGCTGGATCAAGTACGTCTGCGAGCGCTTCGGCCTGGAGCCCTGGAACCGCCGCCTGCAGGCCGCCCAGTCGATCGCCGGCTGCCTCGACGTAGACCGCATGGCCCGCGGCGAGCCCCTCCCCGCCGTGCCGCTGCCCGCCTTTGTCTTCGACGAGTCCGCCATGGGCCCCGAGTGCTTCTACAGCCGCACCCCCGCCCACCTCGAAGCCCTGGCCGAGCGCGCCCGCGACCAGGGCATCCCCGTCGTCTTTCCCGATCCCGTCGCCGCCCGCGCGCCCTTCCTCGCCGAGTGGCGACGCCGCGGCTTGATCACCTGATCGCGCGCGGCTACCCCTTTCGCCCCAACCCTGTGGAGCCCCCATGCAAGACGAAGGCGTAAACCTCGAAGAAGAGTACTTCCACCGCGAAGAGCAGGCCAAGCTGGCCAAGCTGCGCGAGGCCGCCGCCGCCCAGGCCGCCGCCGACGCCAAGGCCGCCCAGGCCGCCCTGCACCACCACCACTGCGGCAAGTGCGGCACCGCGATGGACACCCAGGTCTACAAGGGCGTGGAGATCGAGGTCTGCCCCGCCTGCGGCGCTGTGCTCCTCGACGCCGGCGAGCTCGAGAAGCTGGCGGGCGCCGATCAGTCCGGCTTCGTCTCCTCGATCGCCGACCTCTTCAGCTTCACCAAGCGGAAGAAGTAGCCCTGGACGCCGCGGCCCTGCGCGCCGCCGCCGACCTCGCCCGGGTGCCGATTACGCCCGAGGAGGCCGCGGCCCTGGCACAGCTCGCCGCGGCGCTCACCGCCGCCCTGGCCCCCTTCGCCGAGGCCGCCGTAGCGACCTTCGACCCCGGCACCGGCGCCCTCGACGAGGGCCCGCCGTGATCGCCCGCGCCCGGGCCATCCGCCGCGGCGAGGCCCGCGCCATCGACTGGATCGACGAGGCCCTCGCCGCCGCCCGGGCCCTCGCACCCTGTCGGCTCGTCGTCCACCTCGATGAGGCCGCGCTGCGCGAAGCGGCCGCCGCCCTCGACGCGGCCATCGCCGCCGGCGCCGACCCCGGGCCCCTCTGCGGCTGCCCCGTCGCCATCAAGGACAACCTCGCGGTGGCCGGCGCCCCCCTCGGCGCCGCCAGCGCCCTGCTCGAAGGCCACGTCGCCGTCGAAGACGCCGCGGTGGTGGCCCGCTTGCGCGCCGCCGGCGCCATCCCTTTCGGCCGGGCCAACATGGACGAGCTCGGCATCGGCTCGGCCACCCAGGCCTCGGTCTACGGCCCCGCCGCCCACCCCGGCGACCCCCGGCGCATCCCTGGCGGCTCCTCGGGGGGCTCGGCCGGCCTCGTCGCCGCCGGCGTGGTGCCCCTGGCGCTGGGCTCCGACAGCGGCGGCTCCACCCGCCAGCCCGCGGCCCTCTGCGGCGTCTACGGCCTCAAGCCCACCTACGGCCGCCTCTCCCGGCGCGGTCTCATCGCCCTGGCCTCCTCCACCGACTGTGTGGGCCTCTTGGCCGCCGACCCCGCCGATCTGGCCCTGCTCTTCGGCCTCCTCGCCGGGCACGACGCTGGCGACCCCACCAGCCGCCCCCTCCCGCCGCCGCGCGCCCACCGGGAGCCCATCGCCGGCCTGCGCATCGGCCTGCCTGCCGCCGACCCCCAGGCCACACCCGCCGCCCAGGCCGCCGTCGAGGCCGTCGCCCGCGCCCTCGCCGCACAGGGGGCCCGCCTCTGCCCCCAGCCCGCCCTGCCCCATGACCTCGCCCTGGCCGCCTACACCGTGATCTGCGCCGCCGAGGCCCACAGCAACCTCGCGCGCTACGACGGCCTGCGCTTCGGCCTGCCCGCCGCCCCCACCGACGACGCCCTGCGGGCCCTGCGAGCCCAATTCGGCGCCCCCGTTCGCCAGCGCCTCGCCCTCGGCGCCGCCCTGCTGCGCGAGGGCCGGCTCTACCCCCAGGCCACCGCCGCCCGCGCCGCGTGCAGCCGCCTCCTCGACCAGCAGCTCGCCGAGGTCGACGCCCTGCTGCTGCCCACCACGCCGGGCCCCGCCCCCCTCCGCGCCGACTGGGGCCCCGAGCTCGCCGCCCGGGCCGATCACTTCACCGCCCTGGCCTCGATCACAGGCCACCCGGCGCTCAACCTGCCGGCCGGCCGCGTCGACGGACTGCCGATCGGTGTACAGTGTGTCAGCCGCCGCGACGCCGAGCCCCTGCTCTTCGACCTCGCCCAGGCCCTCGGAGCCCCGCCATGATCCGCACCGCCGCCCTCTGCGCCCTCCTCTCCGCCTGCGCCCTGGCCGGGGCCGACACCGGCGTGGGCAAGGACGACGGCGGCGGCGGCAATGGCGGCAAGGTGCCCGGCGACGGCATCGCCCAGCAGACCTGCAGCCCCTTCGAGACGCCGGCCTTTCAGTTTCTGATCGGGCTCGACAGCGACACCTGCGACGCCAGCCCCACCGACACGATGCTGCGCATCAGCCTGTGGACCGACGACCTGCCCCCGCGCGCCGGCGAGACCTACGCCTTCAGCGTCGCCGAAGGCGTGGGCGAGGCCGTGCTGATCGGCGCCGAGAACCCTGAGGGCGAGTCCGCCGCCGAGGTCGAGCTCACCCTCACCGAGCACGCCAACGAGGAGTGGAAGGGCAGCTACCGCCTGGAGTTCGCCGACGGCGACACGCTGGAGGGCAGCTTCAGCGTGGTCGACTGCCCCAGCGACATCGAGTGTTAGGCAGCGATCTCCCCGCACCCGCGCTATCCTGGCCCCTCGGAGGCCCCGCCATGCACCGCCTGCTCCCCCTCTGCGCCCTCGTCCTTGCTGCCTGCGGCTGGCACGGCAAGCGCGACCCCAAGGACGGCGAAGAAGACGCGCCCATGGACGACTGCCTCTTCCTGCTCTGCGACGAGGTCGACGGCGACGGCGACGACACCGGCGACGACGGCGAGTACGCGCCCCTCCTTGGCAAGTGGAAGGGCACCTGCACCCTCGATCGCGACATCGCCACCGTCCGCATCGAGCTGCTGCTCACCGAGGTCGTCGAAGGCGGCGTCGACGAGTCCGATCGCTACGTCGGCGCCAGCCGCATCGCCTGGGAGTACGGCGGCGGCACCACCTTCGTGAGCACCGGCGCCGGCCACATCACCTTCACCGACGAAGGCGGCGTCGAGGTCAACCTCACCTCGTCGGAGAGCGGCCCGCCCTTCCAGGTCACCGGGGCCGGCGTGCTGGAGCGCAACCGCTCGATCACCGGCCGCTGCCAGCTCTCGGGCAACCTGGGCGACCTCGTCTTCGACAAGGTCTCCTCCGAATGAGGCCCGCCGCCCTCTCCCTCCTCCTGCTCGGCTGCGCGGCCTACCCCCGCTACGGCCGCGAGGATGAACAGTACATCCCCGTCGGCGACTGCCTCTGGGGCGATTGCGATCAGCCCGAGCTGACCCCCACCACCCCCGACCTCCTCGGCGACTGGGCCGGCGAGCTCACCGGCGGCTCCCGCGACTTCAGCATCCTGCTCACCATCGCCGAAGAGACCGAGACCGGCTTTCTGGGCGAGGTCGCGTTCACCGACGCCAACGGCAGCAGCGGCGCCGACGACGCGGTCGAGGGCATCACCACCGACAGCGGCCTGCGCGTGGAATTCGACCTCAGCGGCCGCCTCTCCAACACCGGCCGCCTGCTCTTCACCGAGATCGGCCGCGACGTGCTGGTGGGCAACGGCCTCATCGGCGCGGTCTCCGGCGACGTCACCCTCACCCCCGCGGACTAGCCCATGCCCCTCTACGCCTACCGCTGCGACTGCGGCGACGTGATCGAGCACCTCGTGCGCAGCGGCCGCGAGCCCCAGTCCGGCGCCGACATCGGCCATGTCTGCGACTCCACCGGCCAGCTCCACAAGCTGCTCAGCGCCCCCAAGATCGGCCGCTCGGGCGCCCACCCCAATCCGCCCATGTACGCCGCCCCCTCCGCCGCCCCCTCCGCCGCTGGCGACGCCTCCTGCGGCTCCTGCGGGCGCATCCCCGGCTCCTGCGCCACCGACGAGGCCTGAGCCCTTCTGTGTAGGATGTCCCGATGAACGCCCTCTGGCTCCTCCTCTCCTGCGCGACCGGCACCCTCTCGGCGCTCACCCCCACCGAGAAGGAGCCAGACAGCGCCGCCCCCGAGGAGGGCGACGCCGATGTCGACGCCGACGCCGACACCGACACCGTGGCCGACACCGGGGCCGACACCGCGCCCACCGGTGAGATCGAGGAGGGCCTGCCCGACGCCCCCGCCTATCCTGGCGCCTGCAGCCCCCTCTACGATCCCGACATCCTGCCCACCTTCTCGCTCACCTTCACCGACGACGACTGGCGGGCCCTGCGCGGCGACTGCTCCACCGGCGCCCACCCCTACCGCCCCGTTCAGTTCAGCTACAATGGCGAGACGGTCGACGCCAAGGTGCGGCTCAAGGGCAACTGGAGCTGGAGCTGCGACAAGCTGCAGTTTGTCGTCTCCTTCAACGAGGTCGACCCCGACGCCCGCTTCGCCGGCCAGCGCAAGCTGATGTTCGACGCGCCCTGGTACGACCACACCCTGCTCCACGAGCGCGTGGCCTTCCCCATCTTCGCCGAGTTGGGCCTGCCCTACTCCTGCGCCAACAACGCCCGGGTCGACATCAACGGCGCCTACTACGGCATCTACGCCAACATCGAGCGCATCGACCGCGAGTACCTCGAGCGCCACTTCGAGGAGCCCGACGGCAACCTCTACCAGGCCGGCAGCGAGCTCAAGACCAACGAGGACATCGGCGACACCTCCAACCTCGAGGCCCTGTGGGCCGCCACCTCGGTCGAGGAGGTCGAGGCCTTGATGGACCTCGATCAGGCGGTGGCCGAGTGGGCGGCCGAGGCGATGATCCCGGCGCTCGACAACTACTGGGCCGGGGTGGAGATCAACTATTATTTGTACGACCACCCCAGCCGCGGCTTTGTGTATCTTCCCTACGACCTGGACATCTCCTTTGGCGACTCGTCCTATGTGGGTGGGGGCCTCATCTGGCCGGACGCGCTGACGGCCGACCCGCTGGACTACGAGCACCCGGGCTGGCGCAAAGAGTCGCTGGTGTTGCTGGTCTTGGCGGATCCGTACTGGTGTGGCCGCTTTGTAGAGGAGCTGGAGCGGGCGCGGGGGGCCTATGATCCCGACGTGCTGACGGCGCGGGTGGAGGCCTGGAGTGAACAGATCGCCGAAGCGGTGGCGGCGGATCCGCACAAGCCCTACTCGATGGGGGCCCATGACCGGGCGGTGGCGGCGATGATCGACTTCTTCTCGGCGCGGGCGGCCTTTGTGGATGGCTGGCTGGCCGAGGGCGGGCACTGTCCGGGCTGAGGCCCAACAAACAAACCCGCCTGGAGCGACCATGGAGATCGTCCCCCTCGCCGCCGTCTTCGCCGTACTCCTCCTCCTCGCCATCCCCGCCACGCGCAAGGACGGCGGCGCCAAGGAGCTCGTCGGCGCCGCGCTCAAGATCCTGGCGACCATCGGCCTGCCCCTCTTCTTCTTCTTTCTCTCGGTGGGCCTGCTCCCCGACTGGAAGGGGGCCGCCATCTGGGGCTGGCTCGACGGCTTTCACCTCGGCAAGCTCGCCCTCACCCCCCTGGTGCTCTGGGCCGTCGCCGCCGCCTGGACCCACGAGGTCTGGCAGCCCGAGCTCACCCCCCGCTGGGTCACCCTCGGCTACACCGCCGGGGCCCTGGCCAGCGGGATGTGCGCCGCCATCGGCTTTCTCATCGTGCCGGTGTCGAGCTGGCCCCTGCTCAGCGTGCCTGTCTACACCGCCGTTTATTATGGCTGGCGCGCCACCCGCCTGCTGCGCGACCATCCCCCCGGGCCGGGGCCGCTGATCTGCACGCTCGGGGGGAGCCTGCCTTTTGTCGCCGGCAGCCTCTTCTGGGCCCACCAGGCCTGGTCGGAGCTGCCCGATGATCCGCCCTCCTGCTTCGTCGTCACCGCCGCCAGCGCTGGGCACCCCGCGCTGGTGGGCCCCTTCGTCACCCTGGAGCGCGGCGGACGGCGGCGACGGGCCAACCGGCAGCTCCTGACCTTTTGGGCCCTGGAGGCCCGCTGGCAGGCCCGCGCGCCGGCCTCGCACCGGGCCGCCCGGCGTCTGTACAGCCGCCTCGGCCCGGCCATCGCCCGCCGAATGCAGGGGCGCTGGCGGGCCGATCTGCTCTACCTGCTGCTCAAGCCCGCTGAGTGGGGGGCGGCGGCCTTTTTGCGCGCGACCCCCCGCTAAGCGAGCACGGCTCGACCGGCGGGCGCTACTTCCGTGAGGCCCAGATCCGCGCGAAGCGCGGCCCCAGCGGCTCCACCGGCAGCACCACCGAGAAGGGCAGGGCCGCCGGGTCGAGCCCATCCGCCGCCAACTTGCTCGCCTCCACCGGCAAGGCCGGCGCCTTCAGGTCGGCCCAGCCCCCCGGCAAAAACAGACTCCGCCCGGCCCGCGCCCGCTTCGCCTCCAGCACGAGGCCCCGGGAGACCAGCTCGGCCCCGCTGCGCTTGAGCTCGGCCGGCTTGAGGCCGGTCCACAGGGCGAGGTTCTTGTCGGTCGGGTCGGGCAGGGCCAGCAGCATCAGGTAGTGCGCCGCCGCCAGCTCCCCCAGCCCCAGCCGCGCCGACACCGCCGCCACCGTCTCCGGCGCGCTGCGACGCGGGTCCTGGGCCCAACCGGCCCCCACCGGCGCGCAGAGCGCCGCCAGCCCCGCCGAGCGGGCCAGCACAAAGGCGTTGAGCGTCTCCGCCTCTTCGGTGAAGGCGGTGATGCGCCGCAGCTCGGGCAGATCGGCCTCGGTGAAGCGGGCCGGGCGGAAGGCGAAGGCGATCTGGTCATCGTCCATCACGGCCACCACCCGGCCATTGTCGCGGCAGCGGGCGGTGTTGCCCTCGCGGCGGCCGGGGGGCTCCACGAGCTCGCCGCCCAGGGCCTCAAAGAGGGCGCGGCCGCGCTTCTTCTCCTTGGCGTCGCCCAGGTAGGCCATCGAGAGCGAGAGCAGCCGCTCGGGGTCGGCGAGGCGGGCCTTCAAGTGCCCCATGCAGGTGGACAGACCCGCCCGCAGGGGGCTGTCACCCGGCGTGCGGTAGGCCAGCCAGATCAGCCCCCGCACCAGCGCGGGCAGGGCCTCGTCGAGCTCGCCGTCGCCTGACTCGGTGATCAGATCCCCATCGGCGTCCAGCCGCCCCACGGTGGGGGTGGTCCAGGGCGCCCACCCCGCCGGCGCGATCAGCCGGCCCAGCGCCTCGGCGTCGAGGTCCACCTCGCGATCGGCGAGCTGGAGCAGCTCGGGCGGCAGCACCAGCCGGGCGCCAAAGGTGGCCAGAACGGCCGCCCCCAGCAGGGCCGCCGGATGATCGGCCTCGGCCGGCGTGGCCGTGTACAGTCGGGCCGGATCGGCCGGCAGGGCCAGGCCAAAGGCCTCGATCAGGCGCTCGCTCTCGACGGCGCGCCAGGCGTCGCGGGCGAGGCGGTAGGCGTCGCGCTTGAGGCCCGGGGCCTCGCGGCGGGCCTTGCCGAGGGGGTCGGCCCCATAGCTGCGGCGCTCGGGCAGGCCGGCGTAGACAAAGGCCGCCTCGGCCGGGTTGAGCTGGCTGATCGCGGCGAAGCGCTCGATGGCCACAGGGTCCATCGCCAGGGCCCCCCCAGCGCGGGCGGCCGCCACAAAGGCGAGCAGGGCCTCGCGAGAGGCGGGGATGTTCAGTCGCTCGACCGAGCTGCTGCCCGGGAAGGGGCCCAGGGCCTCGCTCCGCGGCTCGATCACCGCGAGGCGCACCGGCCGATCGTAGGAATCGGAGAGGCGGCGCACAAGGCGGCGGTGGTGGCCGTCGGCCCAGGCGACCCGCACCGAGCGGTCGCCATCGTCGGTGGGGGCGGGATCGTCTTCGTCCACCTCGATCCGAACAAAGGGCGAGAGGCTGTCGGGGAAGGTCACCACGAGGAGCTGCGCCGTGGCCGCCTCGCCGAAGAGGGGCAGCCCGGCGAGGCGCTCGACGAGATCGAGCAGCAGGGTGCGGGCCTCGGGCTCAACGCCGGGCGCGATGGCCCGCCAGACCAGGGCCGGCAGGTGCGGCAGCCAGCGCGTCCAGGGGTACTCCGAGGGCTCCCCCTCGGCGCTCCAGACCTTGGCCACCGCCCCCTCGGCGAGGAGGCGCTCCAGGCCGCTGAGCTCGGCCCCCAACTCGCCGGTGGGGTAGTAGATCGTGTCGGCGAGGAAGCCCAGCGCGCCGTGGTAGCGCTGATCGCCATCCGCCGACTCCGACTCCTCCTCCTCGCTCTCTCCCTTCGCCCCGGTGACAAAGGCCGAGAGCGCCTTGTCGGCGAGCACAGCCCGATCGAGCAGTTGGGCGAGGCCCTTGCGCAGGGCCGGGTGGCTGACCGCCGGCAGGTGGGCGGCGAGGGCGGCCTCGGTGGCGGGCTGGGCGGTGAGCTCCTCTTCGCCCTCGGGCAGGGCGGCGCGATCGGCCTTTGCGGCGGAGAGCAGGGCGTCGACCGCCTCCTCGGAGATGGCGCGCAGGGCCAGCGAGCCGGCCGCGTCGCGCACCGAGAGGTTGGCGAAGAAGCGGGCCGGCGGGGTGACCGCCCAGCCCGAGGCGGTGGTTTTGCCGCCAAAGTCGAGGAGCTGGCCGTCCAACCAGAGCGCGAAGCAGGAGCGGTGCGGCCCGCCCCACTCGTTGCTGGTCGACAGGGCCAGGGGGCGCGGCTGGCCCGGAAGCGACACAAAGCCCACCGGCTTTTCGGCGTCTTCCTCGCTGGAGAGCCTGCCCTCATGGGCATTGCCGACGAGGTCTTCGGCCCGTTCGGCCGCGGGGCGCCGCCGCCGCAGGCCAAACAGACCCTCGGCGCCGATCAGGGCCGAGCCCGCGGGGAGGAGGGTGAGGTGGCAGTCGCCCAGGTCAATCGCCGCGTCGGGCCGACCGAAGCCGGCGAAGAAGGCTGGCGCATCGGGCTCACCGACCGCGCCGCTCTCGGGATCGAAGCGGTGCAGCACATACTCGGCGGCCTTGGGCGGGATCTTGCCGATCCACGAGCGCACCCCGTCTGTGAAGAGCGGCGCGCACGCGCCCAGCACCCGCGCCCCCGGCGTGAGCGCGGCCCCACCATAGGAGAAGCGGCCATCGGGCAGCGCAATCGCGTGGTCGGGCTCGGTGGGGGCCTCGCCGAGGGAGGCGTCTTCAAAGGGCACCCCCTCGCCGGTCCACTGTCCATGCAGGTTCCAGTCGCCGTCGTACCAGGTCACCAGGAGCTGACCGGCCGACCAGACCAGGGCCCGGATGCGCTGGACCTTGCCGAGGTTGAGGTCGAAGCGGCCGACCTCGCCGGCCGCGCCCACGGCCCGCACCGACATGCCGGCCCGCAGCAGGGCCACCTGGGGCGGCCCCATCACGTCGTCCTCCACCGCGTCGCCGAGCTCGGCCACCGCTGCCTCAAAGGCCGGCCAGCCCAACTCGGCGAAGATGCCGCCCTGCAGCGTGCGGCGCAGGGCCACCGCCACCCGGGCCTCGGCGAGGCGCTCCTTCAAGCCCGGCGCCAGGGGCCAGGCGTCGGGGCCGATCTCGCCGTCGAGGGCGCCGACGGCGGCGATCAGGGCGCCGAGCGGCAAGGCGCCCAGGGCCTCGATCTTCGACCGCAGCCAGTCCACATAGGGCACCGCCAGCGAGGGGAAGCGCAGCAAGGCCCGCTCCAGCTCGCCCGAGGCGCTCTTTTCGCGCAGCAAGCCGGCGGGCAGGAGGGCGGCAAAGGCCGGGTGGGCCTCGATCTGGGGCAGCCCGGCGCCACGGCCGAAGCGATCGGGGGCCTCGGCCCCCACGCGCTGCACCCAGGGTGCACAGTCGATCGAGCTGTCTTCGTGAAAGGGCGCCACCACGAGGCCCTCTGCGAGGCAGCGCTCGAGCAGATCGGCGTCGACCGCCGCCCCCTCGCCCCAGTCCTCGCGGTCGAGCACCAGCGGGAGGCCCTCTTCGCGCAGGCGCGGCAGCAGCGACAAAAACAGATCAAAGGTGCCGTCGCTGGCGTCATCAAAGGCGACGATCCAGCGGGTGAGGGTGGCGCTGGCCACCCCGGCCGCGAGCTGCCCGGTGCGCAGGGCCGGCAGGGCGCCCACCGACTCCAGCAGCGCCCGCCAGCGGGCCTCCCAGTCGTCGGGCACCTTGGGGGGCTCGGGCACGAGCTCCAGCAAGGCGCGGGCCCGCCCGGGCTCGGCGGCGATCGCCTCCTGAAAGGCCGGCGCCATCAGGGCCCACTGCTCCACGGTGGCCTTCTTCAGGCCCGGGGTGCCCATCAGCGCGGCGTAGAGGGCCGCCACGTCGCGGGCCGGGTCGCGGCCGAGCAGGCGGGCGGCGGCGCGCAGGTCTTTGTCGAAGGAGGCCCAGGGGGCGAGGCCGGCCTCGGAGCGCCGGGCGCAGAGGGCCACAAAGCGGGCCCAACCGTCGGGGCTGCCCGCCAGCACCTTGGGGTAGGAGGTCACGGCCTTGACGCTGAGCGCGCCGGCGGCGGCGAATTCCAGCCAGCAGTCGGCCTCTACGGCGAGGTCGCGCGGCAGGTTGTGGGCGGCCTCGGCCTGGCGGGCCTTGTCAAAGGCGCTGGCGGCGAAGGCGAGGTTGCCGCTCTCGATGAAGACGCGGCCGACCTCTTCATAGAAGCTCGGCAGCGCGGCGGGGGTGCTGCGGGCCAGGGCCTCGCCCATCGCGTTGTAGGCGTCGCGGGCGTGGCCCGGCTTCTGCTGGGCCCGGCGGGCCTCGGCGCGAAAGGCCGGCATCAGCGCGAGGAGGGCGCCGGCCGAGCCCGGTGCCGCCTGGATCGCCGCCCCCGGAAAGCTGCGCCCGCGGCGGCGCTGGCGGGCGATGTTGTCTTCGTGGCCGCTCACCACAAAGCCCAACTCGCCCATCTCAGCGATGACCCCCTCGGCCAGCACATCGGGCACGAGGCGCACCACGGTGCGGCCCGGCAGGGCCGGGTGGATGAAGGCGCGGGCGTCGACCGTGTCGGTGGACAGATCGGCGGGCAGGGCCACGTCGGGGGCGAGCAGGGCGCCGGCTTCCAGGCGGGCACGCAGCAGGGCATCAGGACGCATCGTCGCTCTCCTCCAGCTTCTTCGCCGCGCCAAAGAGGGCCGCGCCCAAGCGCATGCCCTCCGACCAGGCCACCGGGCCGACCTCGCCCAGGGTGAGGCTCTGGCCACGCTCATCGACCCAGCACAGCTCGCCCAACTCGGTGCCCCAGGAGGGGGCGCCCTCGCCCACCCACAGGCGGGCCTCGATCATGCGCCCGCCCTCGAAGATGCGCAGGCTGGCCCAACCCGCGCGCACCCGGGCCCCCAGCTTGCGGCACTCGGCCAGGGCAAAGCCAAGCTGGTCGAAGCTGGCCCCCTCGAACTGGCCCACCCCGGTGGCGTTGGCCTCGCGGCCCTCGGTGGAGAAGACCTCGCGAAAGAGCTGCGGCGTGCCTTGCTGGATGCCCAACTCCACCGCGAAGGCGCGGTACTCCTCGCGCTCGTCGAGCAGCACCGGGTGAGGCAGCAGCAGGGCCGGGGCGTCGAGCCAGCGGCTCTCGCCATCCAGGGTGACCACGCCAACACCGCGCGCGGGATCCACCCCCTTGAAGAAGCCGGCGTCGAGCAGATCGCCGCCCTCGGGGTACACCACCGCGTCCTCCACGACGGCGCGCCAGGCCGGGTCGGGCCAGACCGCTTGGAGCACCGCCCGCGGCACCGGCAGCGAGCGCAGCATCCAGGCCTCCACCGTGGTGCGGCAGAGCAGGGCGTGCTCGTCGAGGTGGGAGAGGGCGGCCAGCAGGCGCTGGGCGGTGGGGCCCTCTTTCACAGCCTTCGGGACGCTGGCGAGCACGGCCCCCTTGGCGTTTCGGGCCACCAGGGCGCCCTCGTGGAGGGCCAGGGCGTAGCCGCCTTCGGCGTCGACCCAGTGTTGGGGCTGTGGCCGAGGGGCCGGTGCGCTGCTCTTTCCGCGGGCCATACACGCTCCCGATGGGTGCGGCCGGCTATCGCGGCGCCGGCCGGCGCAAAGGGAGCATTCGGTCAGAATCTGACCTTGCGCGACCTTTTTTTCAGGGGGTCGGCGGCGTGACCGGCGCAGCCGCCGCCGCGGCCGCCGCCTCCGCCTCGATCCGCGCCTTGGCGTCGGCCTCGGCCAGGGCCTGGAGCGACTGGAGACCGGTGGCAAAGACCGGCCCCATCATCGCGTCCATGTCCATCACCAGCATCATCAGCTTGGTCGTAAACGTGGCCGGCTGGTCATACGACCAGATCACGGTGCTGCCGTCGGCCACCGGCTCGATGCGCATCACCACATCGGCCTGCGACTCCCAGGGCGAGACAAAGACAAGGCGCTCGGTCACAGACAGATTGGGCTCCACCGCCGTGATGGTGAGCGAACCCACCCCCACCTGATCATTGCCCGACCAGTCGTAGCGGGCGCCCACCCCGGCCGACGGGTCGGAGAATTCCATCTTCATGGCGGGGTCGTAGGCGCCAAAGGGGTTCCAGACCGCGTACTTCTTCAGATCGACAAGGTGGGGGTACACATCGGCCGGGGCTGCGGCCATCGTGTGGCTGCGCTCGACGTGGATCTGATCGGGCTTCATGCTGGCGGCGCCGAGCACGCCCACGACGAGAACGCCGATAAGGCCAAGCAGACCGAGGAGGACTCTCTTCATAGAGGCTCCCTTATTGGGTGTCCAAGCGGCGCCCTGCTATGCGCCCGATCAGAAAAAGTCCAATCGAACCGCCCCCTTCGCGCGGCGCGATCGGGGGCAGACAAGCCCCGACGGCTGAGGCAAGCTGCCGCCATGCTCCGCCCCCTGCCCGTCGCCCTGATCAGCCTCACCGCCGGCCTGCTGCTCTTCGCCTTCGCCCATGGCCCCCTGCGGGGCTTCGTCGGTGATGTGCTCGTGGTCGTCTTCCTCGACGCCGCCCTGGCCACGATCGGCCTGGGGCGCGCCCGCAGCCGCCTCGCCTTCGTAGCGGCCCTGTCGGTGGGCCTCGAAGGGCTGCAGGCCTTGCACCTCGTCGACAAGGAGGCGCCGGCCCTGCTGCACCTGCTGCTGGGCTCGACCTTCGACCCCTGGGACCTCCTCGCCTACGCGCTCGGGCTGCTGCCTGCTTTCGCGCTGGAGCGGCGTTGGGCGGGCGGCGGCGGCAGCGCCCAGACCGGCAGCCCGGTCTCCGCCGCCAGCAGCGCGTCGAGGGGCCCCTCCACGGGGGCGTAGACCGGCCGCGCCGCAAAGAGCGCGGCGGTGAGCGCGCTTTGGTGGTCGAGGTCGCCTTGTGTGCCCAAGGGCAGCGGGCCCTCGAGGCCGAGGTAGCCGATCGCCCGCTGCTTTGTGGCGAGGCGCCCCCAGGTGTCGACATGGGTGAGGGCGAGGCCCTGCACCGGCGCCCCCAGTTGTGAACAGACGTCGAGGGCGTAGCGCAGCAGGACGGCGTCGGGCCAGCCCCGGCGAACAGCCCCCTGCCAGGGCCCGTGCTCGTTGTGGGGCTCGGGCGTCTGTTCATCGAGCGCCGGGTCCTCGGTTGGCAAGGGGCCCGCGCCGTGGCGGGTGAGGTAGCTGCGCAGCAGGCCGAGCACCTTGATCTCGCCGCGCACGCCGGCCTCTTCGAGCAGCCGCAGGGCGGCGTTGGGGGTGGTGGTGCTCCAGGTGGTGTGCGGGTGGGTGCCAAACCACTCGTCGAGGAGCAGCCCCTGGGCGCCCTCCATCACCATCGCGGGGCTGGCCCGCAGCTCGGCGGCGATCTGTTCGGCGGGCAGCACCCGCAGCGCCGGCAGCAGGGGCTCCACTTCGGCGAGGAAGCGGTCGGGGGCGCCGGGATCCCGCAGCAGGGCGGCGTCGTCGGCCAGCCAGGCGGGCACCTCTCCGCCCGCCAGGGGCGCAAAGCGGGCCTGGATGGCGAAGAGCCGCTCCCGACAGGGCCCCCGCCGACCGAGGAGCCCGGCGGTGAGCACCTCCTCGGGGTGCTCGAGGCTGTGGGCCACCGTCTCGCCCACCCCCACGCCGCAGGAGCCGTGGCGGGCCGACCGCCGCCCCTCGCGCAGGCGGTTGGCGGCCTGGTGAAAGGGGGTATTCACCCGGCAGCCAGCGTGAACGCTGAGCCGGTGCACGACATCGGAGAGCCCCACCGTCGCTGCGCGGGCGAGCTCGGCGCGCAGGGCGGTGGGGTGAAAGAGCACGGGCTCCAGCAGGGTGGTGGAGACCTGGGGCAAAAAGGAGGCCGCCCCCAACTGGGAGAAGGTGTGGTGGCGCCCATCGGCGGTGATCACGTTGTGGCCAGCCTGGGCGCCGCCGTTGAAGCGGCAGACCCGGGTGGCGCCCATCTTCTCGGCGAGGAGATCGGTGAGGCGGCCCTTGCCGCTGTCGCCGAAGCCGAGATCGGCGACCACCACCACCCGCTGGCTCATCCGAAGAGCCTCTTGAACAGACCCGGCTCCTCGGCCGAGGAGGGGGCGGCCGGGCTCGGCGGCGGCGCGGCGTCTTTGTGCAGGGTGGCGGCGTAGGGCGTCACCGCGCGGATGACGGCGCCGACGCGATCACCGGAGAGCCCCTCCACCCGCAGGCGGCTCGCCAGCATGTCGATCGAGGCCAGCCGGCCCTCGCCCAGGGCGACGATGGCGGCGGCGACGTGGCAGGTGTCGGCCGGGTCCTCCATCACGATGACGTGATCGCCCAGCAGGGCCCGCCAGACGGCCTCGCAGTGCCCCGCCCGCCGGCGGTCGGGGATCAGGAAGAAGGGCTTCCACTGCTCCAGCAGGCTGGCCACCACCGCCTCGGTGGGGATGTCCTCATCGGCCTGATCGCCAAAGACCCCCTCGATGTGGGCGCGGGCGACGGTGGGGTAGGGGTGCTCGTCGCCGGTGAGGAAGAGGTAGCCGCGCTGGTTGCGCTTCTCAAAACAGTCAATCGCCGTGTGCTCGGCCATGAAGTAGAGCGCCAGCTCGTAGCTCTCCTGGCCAAAGGCGCCGCCGCCGCCCTCCAGCCAGGTGCGGGTGAGCCACTGATCCATCAGCTCGCCGGTGGCCTCGAACTGTCCAACCTGCATCGGGCCGCGGTCGGAATTGGCGTCGCCCACGGCGAGAAAGAGGAGCTGGGGGCTGGGGACGCCGAACTTCTCCATCAGCGCCATGAAGGTGGGCAGCTTCTCGCGGGCCAGCAGGTCGGGGATGGCCCCCATCGAGCCGGTCACATCGAGGGCGAAGGCGATGGCGAGGCTCTGGGGGTGGGTGGCCGAGTCGCGGCACTCGCGGGCCCGGATGCCCTTGGGCGCCATCGTGGGGTGGACCTCCCGCTGCTTGAAGACCTCCTGGCGCGGCAGGCTGCTGCGGGCGGAGGTCATGGCCACATGGGCCTCGTGGCTGTACGAACCGTATCCCATGGTGTACTCCCAGGGGGGGGATGAGCCTACCGACCCCAGCCCGGCA
>JBEIQK010000737.1:0-3289 GCA_040376505.1 Alphaproteobacteria bacterium
CAGCTCGGCCCGCTTCTCGGCCGGATCGGCGGCCCCCAGCAGCTCGCGCCGGAAGATGACGTTGACCGCGCCCTCCGGCCCCATCACGGCGATCTCGGCCGTGGGCCAGGCGACGTTGAAGTCGGCGCGGATGTGCTTGCTGTTCATCACGCAGTAGGCGCCGCCGTAGGCCTTGCGGGTGATCAGCGTGACCTTGGGCACGGTGGCTTCGCAGAAGGCGTAGAGCAGCTTGGCGCCATGCTTGATGATGCCGCCGTGCTCCTGGTTGACGCCCGGCAGGAAGCCGGGGACATCCTCAATCACCCACAGGGGGATGTTGAAGGCGTCGCAGAAGCGCACGAAGCGGGCCGCCTTGACGCTGGCGTTGATGTCGAGCACGCCGGCGAGGTGGGCCGGCTGGTTGGCCACCACCCCCACCGAGCGCCCACCCAGACGGACCCAACCGATGACGATGTTCGGCGCGTAGTCGGGCATCACCTCGACAAAGCGCCCCTCATCGGCCACCGCCGTGATCAGATCCTTGATGTCGTAGGGCCGGGTGGGGTCGACCGGCACGAGCTCGTCGAGGGCAGGGATGAGGCGGTCGACCGGGTCGCTGGTGGGGCGCGACGGCGCCTCTTCGAGGTTGTTCTGCGGCATGTAGCCGAGCACCTCGCGCAGCAGGGCCAGGGCCGAGCGCTCGTCGGCCACGGCGAAGTGCGCCACGCCGCTGGTGGCGGTGTGGGCCTCGGCGCCGCCCAAGGCCTCCTTGGTGACGTCCTCGTGGGTGACGGTCTTGATGACGTCGGGCCCGGTGACGAACATGAAGCTGGTGTTGCGGGCCATCACGATGAAGTCGGTGATCGCCGGGCTGTAGACCGCGCCGCCGGCGCAGGGGCCCAGGATGGCCGAGAGCTGCGGCACCACGCCGCTCGCCAGGGTGTTGCGCAGGAAGATGTCGGCGTAGCCGCCCAGGCTCTCCACGCCCTCCTGGATGCGGGCGCCGCCCGAGTCGTTGAGGCCGACCACCGGCGCGCCGTTGCGCAGGGCGAGGTCCATCACCTTGCAGATCTTGCGGGCGTAGGCCCCCGAGAGCGAGCCGCCAAAGACGGTGAAGTCCTGGGCGAAGACATAGCACAGGCGGCCATCGACGCGGCCATAGCCGGTGATGACGCCGTCGCCCGGCACCTTCTTGTCGGCCATGCCAAAGTCCTGGCAGCCATGGACCACGAAGCGATCGAGCTCGCGGAAGGTGCCTGGATCGAGGAAGAGGTCGACCCGCTCCCGCGCCGTGAGCTTGCCGGCGGCGTGCTGCCGGGCCACCGCCTCGGCGCCACCGCCGGCCAGGGCCGCGGCGTCGAGGGCGGCGAGCCGCGCGTGGAGGTCTTCACGGGTCAGGGCGCGGGACATCAAGGGCTCCAGGAGAAGGGCGCCCTGCCTAACGCGCCAAATTGCGCCTGCGTAGGTCTCCGCGTCTGGATAGGTTCACGCCGCGTTCAGTAGAACTTTTTCAGACCTCACCCCTCGCAAAAAGGCTCATGACGCACGCTCCTCGCCCGGGAGAAGGGTTCGCGGAGCGCCGTCGTCAACACCGCGGTCCA
The DNA here is from genome assembly GCA_040376505.1 of Alphaproteobacteria bacterium. Classification (GTDB taxonomy): domain Bacteria; phylum Myxococcota_A; class UBA796; order UBA796; family UBA2385; genus JBEIQK01. The sequence goes on from JBEIQK010000737.1 coordinate 1,581, forward strand.
GCCCTCTCTACCCCAACTGTGCCGAGAAAACAGTGACCTTCTTTGACGTCGAGGGGAAGGGCTCAACGGGCGCCGGTCTGGAAGAGGCCCCCAGCCCACGGGGCGGAGGTCGAAGCGGCGGGGCGCCAGGGCCAGCGATGCGGCGGCGATCTCCGCTGCGCCGACCTGCAGGCGAGCCCGACCGCCCGGGTGCGAGCAGCGGCGAGGTCGGCGGCGACGCGCGGATCGGAGGCCCCCCTACGGTTTGGCTTGAAGGTGGGCCCCTTTGCGTGTACACCGGACAGGACGCCCCGCGCCCCGCCCTCGGAGGACCCCATGTTCGCTCGCCGCTCCGCCCTACTGTTGACCAGCCTCCTCGCCGCCTGCGCAGGCGCCGCCGACAAAACCGGCGGGGGCGGCGTTGACGACACCGCCTCGGGGGGCGACGACGGCGGGCCGGACTACGAGGAGGGCTGCATCACCGTCGACGGCGAAGGCGGCTACGCCTGGATCAACGACGCCATCGCTGTGGCCGAGCCCGGCGCCGTGATCATGCTCTGCGCCGCCACGGCCCACGAAGAGGCCGTGCTGGTCGACAAGGCCGTCTCGATCGTCGGCCCTGGGGCCGAGAACTTCTACCTCGTGCCCCCGATCAACACCGACGGCTTCACCCTCACGGCGGCGGGAGCCAGCGTCGAGGGCGTCAGCGTCAGCGCCACCCGCTCCGGCTTCTCGGTCAGCGCCAACGACGTGGTGCTGCGCGACATCTCGGTGGTCACCAATGGCAACTGGGGCGTGGAGTCGTCGGAAGCGAGCGGCCTGCTGATCGAGCGCGCCACCCTGCTCGGCAATGTCTACGGCGGCATCAAGGTCGACGGCGGCGCCGCCACCCTGCGCGACAGCGTGCTCGACGCCAACGTCACCTACGGCGGGCTCGTCACCGGCGGCGGCACCCTCACCGTCGACACCTGCGAGGTGAAGAACACCACCCTCGATGAGAGCGACGACACCGACGATGGCATCGGCATCTACGCCGAAGATGGCGCCACCATCGAGTCGTTCAGCTCTACCTACACGGGAAACACCTTCGTCAGCCTCTACGCCGAGGGGGCCAGCCTCTCGATGTCCGGCGACACGGTCAGCGGCGGGCTCTACGGTGCCGTCGCCACCGATGGCGAGGCCAACTTCACCGGCGTCACCGTCACCGACTCTGTCTATCTGGGCATCCTGGCCAGCACGGCCCGGCCGATCACCGTGAGCGAGGTAACCGTCTCCGGTGATCCCACGCTGACGGTCGACATCTCCGACGAGGACTGGGGCAGCCGATCGGTCGGCTACGTCGGCGCCGGGCTCCTGCTGGGCGGCGACAACATCCAGGTCACCGACAGCAGCGTCACCGGATACAACGACGCGGGGCTCGTGATCCTGCCCTACACAGACGGGGCCGAGAACCTCGCGGTGGTCGAGCGGGTCACCCTCACCAACAACGGCCGGCACGGCGCCTACGTCAATGGCGTGACCCTGCAGGCCACCGATCTCACCGTCACGGGCGTCATCGAGGTTGAGGATCAGGGCGAAAACCGCTGCCTCACCGTCGATCGCTACGGCGCCGTTGTCCTCGTGTCCAACCAGGCCTCCTTCACCGGCGGCCGCATCGCCGACAACGAGGGATACGGCATCTCGGCGGTGCAGGCCACGGCGACGGTGGACGGCACGGCCTTCTCGGGCAA
>JBEIQK010000515.1:0-4820 GCA_040376505.1 Alphaproteobacteria bacterium
CAGCCACCAGCGCCTCGCCCTGGTTCGCGCCGCGAGCAGGCCGCCGCTGAGAGAACCCCGGCCGCCCCGTGAATTCTCGCCAGCCCCTCAGCGCTTCGCTTTGTACGCCGCCTTCTCCCGCTCCAGCACCTTCTCGGCGTCAAGCCAGGCGTAGATCGCCCGCACCGTGTCCTCCACCGGCCGCGGCTGGTAGCCCAGCTCCCGCGTAGCCTTGTCATGGCGCATGTCCGGGTTGGCCAGCAGGGCGTCCAGGGCCTCCTGGGTCACCGGCGGGCGCTTGCCGATGGCCGAGAGCAAGGGCCCCAGCGCCCCCATCAGCTTGAGGCTCCACAGCGGCATCACCTTGGTGGGCGCTGGCACACCGCGGATCTCGGCGGCGATGCGGCCCATCTCCAGGTTGCTGCGCCAGTGCCCGGCGAGGATGTAGGCCTGCCCGGCCCGGCCCTTCTCCTCGGCCTTCAGCATGCCGTCGACGACGTCGCGCACGTCGACCCAGTTGAAGCCCGACGGCCCCACCGGGCCCATCGGCCCGCGGGCGATGGCCCGAAAGAACTTGCCCATGCGCGAGGCCTTGTAGTCGTAGGGGCCGATCACACCGCAGGGGTTCACCACCACGCCGTTGAGGCCCTTGTCGACCTGCTCGAAGACGGCGAGCTGGCCCTGGGCCTTGGAGACGTTGTAGGGCGAGCGGCTGTGGCCGATGGCGAGGCGGGTCTCCTCGGTGATGGGCGCGCCGTGGGTGTCGATGTCGTAGGCGTGGATGGAGCTGGTGTGGATGAGGCGCTTCACCCCCACCTCGCGGGCCACCGTGGCCACCGTGCGGGCCCCCTCGATGTTGACCGAGGGCACCAGCCCCCCCTTGTCGCCCGAGGTGCTGATGACGCTGGCGAGGTGAAAGACGGTGGAGCCCGGCGCGAAGACGCCGCGCAGGAAGGCCGCGTCGCGGATGTCGCCGCGGTGCACCTTCACGTCGAGTCCGTCCAGCGCGATGCCGGGGTCGAGGTCGATCACCTCCACCGCGCGGCGCTGTTCGAGCAGGGCGCGGACAAGGGTGGCGCCGACATGGCCGCCAGCGCCGGTGACGATCGTGGTCATGGAGAGCTCCAAGAAGACGAAGCGGAGGCAGGTGAGGGGAGGGCGCCCGCGGCGAGGGCCGCGGAGACGAGGTCTGGATCGAGCGAAGCGAGGAGGGCGTCGCGATCGGCGCTGAGCGCCGGGGCGGCGGCGCCGTCTGCGGGCCGGCCGCAGCCGAGGTCGAGGTGGATCTGCAGGGGTGCGCCGCCCTCGGCGAGCCAGCCAGCCTCGGCCAGGGCCTCCGCCGGGCTCAGCACCGGATCGAGGGCGACGTCCTGGCCCGCAAAGTGGGCCAGCCAGTGATCGAGGGGGGCTGCGGCCAGGGCCTCGGCGATCTGCGCGGCGGCGGCCTCGCCCTCGGGCCCGGTGTCAAAGGCGGCGCCGGCCAGGGCGGGCAGGCCGAGGCCCGCGCAGAAGGCGCCGAAGAAGGCCGGCTCCAGGGCGCCCAGCGCCAGGTAGCGCCCATCGGCGGTGGCGTAGCAGCGGTAGCAGGGGGCCCCGCCGGTGAGGAAGCCGGCGCCGCGCGGACTCTCGTCGCCCGCCGCCGCCTGGGCGAGGCCGACCGCGCCCAGCGCCATCACGCCGCGGGTCATCGAGATGTCGAGGTGGCGGCCCATGCCGGTCTGGTTGCGCTCCATGAGTGCCGCCAGGATGCCGATCGCCGCCGGGAGGGCGCCGCCTGCGACATCGGCGAGTTGGGCGGCCGGCACCTGGGGCGGCCGATCGGCGGGGCCCCAGAGCCCGAGGAGGCCGGCCCGGGCGAGGTAGTTGAGGTCATGCCCGGCGCGCAGGGCGTGGGGGCCCTGCTGGCCGTAGCCGCTGATCGAGGCGGTGATGAGGCGCGGGTGGGCGGCGCGCAGGGCGCCCAGGTCGAGGCCCATCCGGGCGATCACGCCGGGGCGGAAGGACTCCACCAGCACGTCGGCCGTCGCCGCCAGGGCCCGCAGCAGGGCCTGACCGGCCGGCTTGCGGCTGTCGACCGCGAGGCTGCGCTTGCCGGCGTTGACCGCGGCGAAGGCGGCGCCCATCGGCCCGGCCGGGCTGTCGACGAAGGGGGGCACCCAGCGCAGGCTGTCGCCCTGGGGCGCCTCGATCTTGATCACCTCGGCGCCGAGATCGACCAGGATCTGGGTGAGGAAGGGCCCCGGCAGGTACCGGCTGAGGTCGAGCACGCGAAGGCCGACGAGGGGGCGCAAGGGGGTGGACACGGCTCCTCCGGGGTGGCTGGCCCTGGCCAGTAGAACATGTTCTAATGTTTGCGGCTGAAACATGTTCTTGTCATGGATGCAGGCCCAGAAGGGCGCCGCCCTGCGACGCTGGGTGCGGCCGGCGCCCTGGACAAAGGGCGCTGCGGCGGTGGGTGCGCCCACCCCGCACCTCGCGCAACGACCGGAGGGATGATCATGGCCGATTGCTACATCTTCGACGCCACCCGAACCCCGCGCGGCCGCGGCCGCAAGGGCGGCTCGCTCACCACGGTGCGCCCGGTGGAGCTGGCCCGCACGGTGCTCACCGCCCTGCGCGACCGCAATTCGCTCGACACTGCCGCCGTCGACGACGTGATCCTCGGCTGCGTCGAGCCGGTGGGCGAGCAGGGAGGCGACATCGCCCGCATCGCCGCCCTGGTGGCCGGCTACGACGAGCGCGTGCCGGGCGTGCAGGTGAACCGCTTCTGTGCCAGCGGCCTCGTCGCCGTCAACCTCGCCGCGGCCACCGTGATGGCCGGCCAGAACGAGCTGGTGGTGGGCGGCGGCGTCGAGAGCATGAGCCGCGTGGCGATGGGCCGCAGCGGCGGGTCCTGGGCCACCGATCCCCAGGTGGCCGCCGAGACCCGCTTCGTGCCCCAGGGCATCAGCGCCGACCTGCTGGCCACGCTCTACGGCTACAGCCGGGCCGACTGCGACGCCTACGCCCTGCGCAGCCAGCAGCGGGCCGCCGTCGCCGTGGCCGAGGGGCGCTTCTCCCGCTCGCTCACCCCGGTCTTCGACCAGAACGGCAACCTGCTCCTCGATCACGACGAGCTGCTGCGCGCCGACACCACGCTGGAGGCGCTCGGCAAGCTGCCGGCCGCCTTCGACAAGCTCGGCCGCGACTATGGCTTCAACGAGGTGGCGATGCTGCGCTACCCCCAGGTCGAGGCCATTCGGCATGTGCACCACGCCGGCAACTCCTCGGGCATCGTCGATGGTGCTGCCGCCGTGCTGGTCGGCAGCGCCGAGGCCGGCCGGCGCCTTGGGCTGCGGCCCCGCGCCCGCATCCGGGCCTTCGCCGACATCGGCAGCGAGCCCACCTTGATGCTGGCCGGCCCCTCGGTGGCCGCCGAGAAGGCGCTGAAGCGGGCCGGGCTCTCGGCCGGCGACATCGACCTGTGGGAGATCAACGAGGCCTTCTCGGCCGTGGTGCTGCGCTTTACCGACGCGCTGGGCCTCGATCCCGACCGGGTCAATGTCAACGGCGGGGCCATCGCGCTCGGCCACCCGCTCGGCGCCACCGGCGCCATGATCCTCGGCACCCTGCTCGATGAGCTGGAGCGCCGCGACCTCCGCCTGGGCTGCGCCGCGCTCTGCGTCGGCGCCGGCATGGGCACCGCCACCCTCATCGAGCGGATCGACGCATGAGCTGCTTTCGCTACGAGCGCGACGCCGACGGCGTCGTCACCCTGACCTTTGACATGCCCGGCCGCAGCCAGAACGTCTGGAGCCAGGCCTCGATCGACGATCTGTCTGCAGTGGTCGAGCGCCTCGCCGGTGACGCCGAGGCCAAGGGGGCCATCCTCACCTCGGCCAAGAAGGACTTCGTGGCCGGCGCCGACCTCGAAGAGCTGAAGTCGATCTGCTTCGGCCCCCGCGACGCCGCCGACCTCAACGCCCGCTGCGGCGCGCTCTCGGTGGTGCTCCGCCGCATGGAGACCTGCGGCAAGCCCGTGGTGGCCGCGATCAACGGCGCGGCCCTGGGCGGCGGCCTGGAGCTGTGCCTCGCCGCCCACCGGCGCATCGTCGCCGACGATCCCCGCATCAAGCTCGGCCTGCCCGAGGCCACCCTCGGCCTGCTGCCCGGCGGCGGCGGCACCCAGCGCCTCGCGCGGCTGATCGGCGTCACGGCCTCGATGCCCCTGCTGATGGAGGGCAAGCAGCTTCGCCCCGACGCCGCCAAGAAGGCCGGCTTCGTCGATGAGATCGTGCCGGCCGCCGAGCTGATGGCGGCGGCGCGGGCCTGGCTGCTGGGCAAGCCCGTCTCCACCCAGCCCTGGGACGCCAAGGGCTACAAGGTGCCCGGCGGCGGCGTCGACGATGGCACCGTGCTGCAGACCTTCATGGTCGCCAACGCCATGCTGCTGGCCAAGACCCAGGGCAACTACCCGGCCGGGCGCGCCATCCTCTCCTGCCTCTACGAGGGCCTCGCCGTCGACATCGACGCCGGTCTGCTGGTGGAGAAGCGCTACTTCGTGCAGCTCCTGCTGGGCCCGGTCGCCGGTGCGATGATCCGCACCCTCTTTTTGTCGATGCAAGAGGCCAACAAGCTGGCCCGTCGGCCCGCCGGCGTCCCCCGCCGCAAGCCCGCCCGCATCGGCATTCTCGGCGCCGGCCTGATGGGCGCGGGCGTTGCCATGGTTACGGCGCAGGCCGGCATCGAGGTGGTGCTGCTCGATCGAGACTTGGCCGCTGTCGAAAAGGGCAAGCAGTATACGGCCGATCGTCTGGCCAAGAAGCGCATGGATCCGGCCAAGGCGCAGATCATCCTTGATC
>JBEIQK010000224.1:0-8724 GCA_040376505.1 Alphaproteobacteria bacterium
CTGCGGCCGGAAGCGGGCGGGGGCGACCCTCGCTGATGCGCTTCATCCTCCTCGTGGCGCTCTCCCACCTGCGCAGCCGCCGGCGGGAGTCCGGGGTGAGCCTCATCGGCCTCATCTCGATCATCGGGGTGACCGTGGGCGTGACCGCGCTCATCATGGTCCTCGCCGTGATGGAGGGCTTTGAGATCGACCTGCGCGACAAGATCCTGGGCAGCAACGCCCACATCGTCGTGCTGCAGTATGGCGGGCCCTTTCCGGCCTACGAAGAGGCGGTGGCCAAGGTGGCCAACACCCCCGGGGTGGAGGCCGCCGCCCCCTTCATCTACGGCGAGGTGATGATTCGCAGCGAGTGGGCCGCGAGCGGCGTGATCTTCAAGGGCATCGATCCGGTGCGCACCCCGCTGGTCACCGATGTCGCGCGCGACCTCTCGGCCGGCCCCCAGGGCAGCTTTGAGGACGACGCCGAGCGCCTCGCGCTCATCGGCCAGCTCCGCGATCCGCCCCAGGCGCTGATCCAAGACCCGGCCGACGTCGAGAAGCTGCCGGGCATCCTGCTCGGCGAAGAGCTGTCGAGCCAGCTCAAGGTCTTTGTGGGCGACAAGGTCTTTGTGGTGAACCCGGTCGGCGGCGGCACCGGCCCGATGGGCATCCCCGTGCCCAAGGTGGCGCCCTACCGGGTGGCCGGCATCTTCCACTCGGGCATGTACGAGTACGACAGCAAGTGGACCTACGTCCACATGGCCGACGCCCAGGCCTTCCTCGGCATCGGCGAGACCGCCTCGGGCATCGAGGCGCGGGTCTTTGACGTCGACCACGCCGAGGTGCAGGCCGCCGCCGCCCAGGACGCGCTGGGCATGACCTTTGTGGTCAAGCACTGGAAGAACCTGAACCAGAGCCTCTTCTCGGCGCTCAAGCTCGAAAAGGTGGTGATGGGGCTCATCTTGAGTCTGATCGTGGGCGTGGCGGCGCTCAACATCTTTGGCCTGCTGATCATCGTGGTGGTCACGCGCCAGCGCGAGATCAGCATCCTGCGGGCGATGGGGGCGAGCGCCAACACCATCCGGGCGGTCTTTCAGATCGAGGGCCTGATCATCGGGCTGGTGGGCTCTTCGGTGGGCACCGCCCTCGGCCTGCTCGGCTGCGAGGCGCTCCGGCGCTACGAATTTCCCTTGGACACCGATGTCTACTACCTGGACACCCTGCCGGTGGTCGTCGAGCCGACGACCGTGGCGGTGGTGGCGGTGGTGGCGGTGCTCATCTCCTGGCTCGCGACGCTCATCCCCAGCTCGGAGGCGGCTCGCATCGATCCCATCGAGGGGCTGCGCTACGAATGAGGAGCCGCTGATGCCAGGTGTGCGCGTGCGCGTAGAGGCGCTCCACAGGTTTTTCGTCAAGGGCGGCGTCACGCTGCCGGTGCTCTCGGGCGTGGATCTGACCCTGGAGGCGGGCGAGCGGGTCGCCATCCTCGGGCAGTCGGGCTCGGGAAAGAGCACCCTGCTGCACATGCTGGGCACATTGGACCGGCCGCAGCGGGGGAGGATATGGTTCGGCGACCGCGACGTCTTCTCCCGGTCTCCTTCGGAGCTGGACGCGCTTCGCAACCGCGAGATCGGCTTCGTGTTCCAGTTCCATCACCTCCTCGCCGACCAGGACGCCCTTCACAACGTCATGGTCCCGGCCCTGATCGCCGGGGAGCCCGCTGCCAAGGCCGAGGCCGAGTCGGCGGCCCTGCTCAAGCGGGTGGGCCTGGGCGCGCGCCTGCGGCACCGGCCGGGCGAGCTGTCGGGCGGCGAGCAGCAGCGGGTGGCCATCGCCCGCGCCCTGGTTCGGTCGCCTTCTCTTCTCCTCGCCGATGAGCCCACGGGGAACCTCGATCCCCGCACGGCCGCTGGCGTATTCGACCTTCTCCTCGAGCTCAACGCGGAAGTGGGCAGCACCTTGGTCATCGTCACCCACTCCCATGAGCTGGCGGAGCGCCTTGATCGGCGCTTTGTCCTGCGCGATGGTTGCCTCTCGCCGGTCGGGGTGGCCGCGTGAGCAGCCTCCTCCTGCCGATCACCCTGCTGGTGCAGGGGGTCTTTGCCCAGGCCACCGAAGAGGGCGCTGCGCCCAAGCCGATGGAGCCGGTTCCGGTGAAGGTGCCCGAAGCGCCGGTGCCGATGGAGGCGGTGCCGGTGGCTGTGCCCGAGGCGCCAGCCCCGGTGGCCATCCACTCGGCCCTCGACCGCCCCAGCGGCGCGCCGGCGGCGGCCGAAGGGCGGGTGAAAGACATCACCTTCTCGGGGCTGCGCCGGGTTGAAGAGGCGGCCCTGCTGGCCCGCATGACCCTGCGCCCCGGCGATCTGCTGAGCCGCGCGCTGGTCGCCAACAACCTGCGCAGCATCTACGAGACGGGCTTTGTTGAAGATGTGCGCATCGAGCTGCAGGCGGCTCCGGGCGGCGCCGCCGACGAGGTGCGGCTGCTCATCGTGGTGAAGGAGAAGCCCGCGGTGCGCGAGGTGCTCTTCGAGGGCTACAAGAAGCTCGATGAAGAGGCCCTCCTCGAGGTGATGGACATCACCCCCTTCAGCGTGCTCAACGAGGCCGAGATCAAGGCCAACATCGCGCGCATGAAGGACAAGTACACCGAGAAGGGCTTCTACCTCGCCGAGATCGTGCCCGAGGTGCGCGACGTTGGCGATGGGATGGTCGATCTCACCTTCAAGATCACCGAAAACAAAAAGGTGCTGGTCACCCAGGTCGAGATCACCGGCAACGACTCGGTGCCCGACCGCGAGATCACCAAGTACATGGCCACCCAGGAGGCGGGAATCCTGCCCTGGCTGACCTCCTCGGGCACCTACAGCGACATGGCGGTGCAGGACGACGTGCAGGTGGTGCGCAGCGTCTTCTTGGAGAAGGGCTACGTCGACATCGAGGTGGACCCGCCGCTGGTCTTCCTCACCCCCGACAAGCGCTCGGTGCACGTCACCATCAACGTGAAAGAGGGCCCGCGCTACAAGCTGGGCAAGATCAAGGTCGACGGCGACTTCGTGGAGAGCGAAGGCCTGACCGAGGCCAGCGTGCGCCGCATCATCGAGGGCGAGACCGCCAAGGTGGTGCACGAACGCTGGGCCGACGCCCGCAAGAAGGTGGGGCTCGACGCGCCGCTGCCCGAGAAGTGGCACGAGGGGCGCAAGGTGCCGCTCAGCTTTGAGCCAAAGCACCCCGAGATGGACACCGGCGACTGGTTCCAGCTCACCACCTTGCAGACCACCTTGCAGGAGATCAGCGACCTCTATGGCGACCAGGGCTACGCCTTCGCCAACGTGGTGCCGGTCACCCAGACCGATCCTGAGTCGAAGACGGTCGACATCACCTTCGACATCCAGCGCGGCAACAAGGTGCGCCTGCGGCGCATCGACATCACCGGCAACGACCCCACCCACGACAAGGTCGTCCGCCGCGAGATCCCCATCCAAGAAGGCGACATCTACTCGGGCAGCGCCATCAAGGAGGCCCGCCAGCGCCTCGACCGGCTCGGCTACTTCGAAGAGGTGAAGATCACCACGCCGCGGGGGCCCGACAAGGACACCCTCGACATGAAGGTCGACGTGAAGGAGCAGCCCACGGGCTCCTTCTCGGTGGGTGCGGGCTTCTCCAACGTCGAGAACTTCATGCTCACCTTGAACGTGAGCAAGAACAACTTCCTCGGCCTTGGCTACGTGATGTCGGCGGCGGCCAACGTGTCGCGCAGCCGGCAGCAGTGGAACCTGCAGCTCTTCGACCCCTACTTCCTCGACTCGCGCTGGACCGCCCGCATCGACGGCTACTCCATCGCCCAGCAGTTCATCGAAGACGAGTTTCAGCGCGGCGGCGACATCGCCTTTGGCCGCTACCTCGACCGGCGCGACGACATCCGCATGGAGTGGAGCTACACCTTCGAGGACACGGGGTTGAACAACCTCGACTCCTACAAAAAGCGGCTCTTCGGCGGCGAATTGTACCGCAGCGGCCTGTCGAGCGCGGGCGGCATGTCGCTCATCGTCGACAAGCGCAACAACCGCATCCAGGCCACGCGCGGCGTCTACGCCACGGTCTCCACCAGCCTCGCCGGCGGCGTGCGCCTCGACGATGAGAGCCTGCTGCAGATCTTCGGCGGTGACTTCAACTACACCGAGACCAAGCTCAACTTCCGCGCTTACCACCCGGTGGTGCCGAAGGGCGAGTGGCTGATCCTCAAGTACAACACCACGGTCGGCCACATCGGCAGCACCGACGGCACCATCGTGCCCTATGTGCAGCGCTTCCGCGCGGGCGGCATCAACTCGGTGCGCGGCTACCGCTGGTACACCCTGGGCCCCTCGATCCGCGCCAGCGGCTTCAAGCTCGGCCAGGACAGCACCTTCATCGGCTCGGAGGACCCCACGGCGCCCGAAGACCGGCTGGTGGTGGGCGGCACCGAGACGTGGATCAACAACATCGAGCTGGAGAGCCCCATCGTGAAGGCGGCGGGCATCAGCACGGTGGTCTTCTTCGACGCGGGCAACGCCTTTGGCGACCCCTGGGGCAATGGGCACATCTCGCTCACCGGGCTGCGCGCCTCGTATGGCTTCGGCGTCCGTTGGTTCAGCCCGATGGGGCCGCTCCGCTTTGAGTGGGGCTTCCCTGTCAACCCGCGCGCCGACGAGCAGCGGGCGGTCTTCGACTTCAGCATCGGCTCGCTCTTCTGAGCGCCAGGGGAATGTTCATGCGTCTGCTTCGCGCTTCCGTCCTTGGTATTTGTCTCTTGGGTGCGGCGTCGGTGGCTCCGGCCACCGCCCAGGCCCAGCAGGCCCAGATCAAGGTGGCCACCGTGGACTTCCAAAAGGCGGTCAACGCCGTCAAGGAAGGGGCGGCGGCCCAGGCCAAGCTCAAGGGGCTCTTCGACTCGAAGCGCGGCTCCATCGAGCAGATGGAGAAGAAGATCCAGGCCATGAGCGACGAGTACGAGAAGCAGGCCCTGATCCTCTCCGACTCGGCCAAGAAGGCCAAGGAGCAGGAGATCATGGCCGCTCAGGCGACCTACCAGCAGACCTACATGCAGTCCGAGCAGGAGATGCAGGCCGCCTACCAGGGCCTGATGGAGAGCCTGATCGGCAAGATGAAGGTCATCGCCGAGCAGATCGGCAAGGAGAAGGGCTACACCCTCGTGCTGGAGGTGAGCCAGGGGGCCGTGGTCTACGCCGGCCCAGGCTCCACCGACATCACCGCCGAGCTGATCAAGCGCTACGACGCCGCCTACCCGGGCTGACATGGCCGGGCCCTTCTCCGCGGCGGCGCTGGCCGAGCGCCTCGGCGCGGTGGTGGAGGGCGACGGGGCGCGGCTCCTGCGCGGGGTCGCCGGGCTTGAGGCCGCTGGGCCCGACGAGCTGTCTTTCCTGGCCAACCGCCGCTACCTGCCGGCCCTGCGCGCCACCGCCGCGGGCGCTGTGCTGGTGGGCACCCATGAGCCGCGGGAGACCGAGGCCACCCTGCTGCGCGTGGCCGATCCCTACCTCGCCTTTGCCCAGGCGCTGTCGATCTTTTCGCCGATCGACTGGCCGGCGCCGGGGGTGCACCCCGCCGCGGTGGTGAGCCCCGGCGCCCAGGTGGAGGGTGCCACCATCGAGGCCCTCGCCTTCGTCGGCCCTGGCGCCAGCGTCGGGCCGGGGAGCTGGGTGGAGCCTGGCGCGGTGATCGGCCCGGGAGCCCAGGTCGGCTCCGCCTGCCGGATCATGGCCGGCGCCGTGGTCGCCGCCGGCTGCCGCTTGGGCGACCGGGTCTGGCTCAACCCCGGGGCGGTGGTCGGCGCCGAGGGCTTTGGCTTTGTGCCCACCGCCGCCGGGATGGTGAAGATCCCCCAGACCGGCGGGGTGACGGTCGAAGACGACGTGGAGATCGGCGCCAACACCTGCGTCGACCGCGCCGCGATGGGCGAGACCCGCCTTCGCCGCGGCGCCCGCCTCGACAACCTCGTGCAGATCGGTCATGCCGCCGACATCGGTGAGAACAGCGTGCTGGTGGCCTTCTCCGGCGTTGCCGGCAGCGCACAGCTGGGTGCGGGGGTGGTGCTGGCCGCCCGCGCCACCGTGCTTGGCCACCTGCGGGTGGGCGCCGGTGTGCAGGTGGGCGCCAGCAGCCTCGTCACCGAAGATGTGCCGCCTGGCCGCAAGATGAGCGGCACGCCGGCCGTGGAGCATGGCCGTTGGCTGCGATCCGCGGTGGCGGTGCGCGATCTGCCAGCGCTGCTGGATCGGGTGCGGAGCTTGGAGCGTCGGGTGATGGAGCTGGAGCGCGCAGGGGCCCCCGACGATCGGCCGGAGGGAGGTCCCCCGCCCCCCGCCGGAGCTGGACGTGTTCGAGATCGCTGACATCCAACGGATCCTGCCGCACCGCTACCCCTTTCTCCTCCTCGATCGCGTGCTGGAGCTGGAGCCCGGCCTGCGCGGCGTGGCCGTCAAGTGCGTGAGCATCAACGAGCCCTTCTTTCAAGGGCACTTCCCCGGCCGCCCCGTGATGCCGGGCGTGTTGGTGATTGAGGCGATGGCCCAACTGGCGGGGGTGGTGGCGCTGAGCGCGTCTGCGGAGCACGCCGGCCAGGCCGTGTACCTCATGGGCCTCGACGCCGTGCGCTTTCGCAAGCCCGTTGTACCCGGCGATCGCCTGATCCTGCGCTGCGAAAAGACCTATGATCGCCGTCGAATCTGCAAGTTTTCCGCGGTCGCCGAAGTTGAGGGGGTGAAGGTCGCTGAGGCTGTATTGATGGCGACTTTGGCGGAGTCGCAGGCCGAAGACGCTGGCTGAAACGGCGCTCGCGCAGCGCGGAAGCCGGCTGCGCCCGGGGGCTTGCAGGTCCCAAATTCACACCCTCATGATAGAGTGGAGTCGACATGCCAGAAACCGCACCAGACCCCAGAGCAGACGCCCCCCGCGCGGACATCACCGGCGGCATCATCGCCGCGGGTATGGTTTTGCCGGAGAGCGCCCCCGCACCCACCGAAGAGCTCATGGCGGGCCGCTACCGCATTGAGCGGCGCCTCGCGCGAGGGGGGCAGGCGTCGGTGTACCTGGCCTACCAGGTGCCGCTCAACCGCCCGGTGGCCCTCAAGGTGCTGGTGCCGCCGCCCGAGAGCACCCCGCAAGAGCTGAAGGCCTTTGAAGAGCGCTTCTTGCTCGAAGCGCGCACCCTGGCCTCGCTCGACCATCCCAACATCGTCGTGGTGCATGACTACGGCGAGGTGGGCGGCGGTCGCTACTACATCGCCATGGAGTACATCGAGGGCGAGCGGTTCAGCGATGTCCTGCGCAGCCGGCCGCTCAACCCGCTGCGCATGCTCAAGCTGGTCTACCAGGTCTGCGCCGCGCTCCGCTACGCCCACCGCCGGGGCGTCATCCACCGCGACATCAAGAACTCCAACGTGATGATCCGCAAGGATGAGAACGGCGAAGAGCGCGTGAAGGTGGTCGACTTCGGCATCGTGAAGCTGATGGAGCACGACGCCCACATCACGCAGGTGGGCGCCATCCTGGGCTCGCCGCACTTCATGGCGCCCGAGCAGGCCAAGGGTGAGGCGATCAACCACCAGGCCGACATCTACTCGGTGGGCGTGCTGCTCTACTGCGCGCTGGTGGGCCGCTACCCCTTCAATGGCAGCAACTCCACCGCCATCCTGACGGCCCACCTCACCCAGGACGTGCCGCCCTTCGACACGGTCGACCCCACGCTCGGGCTGCCGCGCGAGCTGGAGAACATCGTTCGCAAGTGCCTCGCCAAGCAGCCCTTCGAGCGCTTCGCCGATGTGGATGCGCTGATGGAGGCGCTCAAGCCCTATGTCGACGGCACGCTCCCGCTGGCCCGCTCGCAGGGCGATGCGCGCGGTGGGGTGGAGGATGTCGATGACGACACCGACACCCGCGCCGACTCCCGCGGCACGTTGGCGCCGCTGTCGGCGCCGGCCAACAGCCGGATGAGCTCGACCCCGCTGATGGCGGCGGTGGCGGTCATCGCCATCATCATCGCGGCGATCGCGGTGGGCTCGCGCGGCGATAAGCCGGTGCCGGGCGAAGCTGGGGCCAGCGCGCTGACGGGGACCCCCGAGGGCAGCCCCACGCCGCCGCCCGTGCCGCCCGCCGAAGTGGCGCCAGTGGGAGCGGTTGCAGCCGAGCCGTCGCCTGCGAAGGTGGAGACGCCGCCGCCCGCCGAAGTGGCGCCGGCCAAAGAGCCGCCGGCCAAACCGGCGGCTGCGGCCAAGCCTCCTCCGGCCCGCACGCCTCCCGCCAAGCCTCCGGCTGCGGCGAAGACCGCGGAGCCGCCCAAAGAGACGACTGCGACGCCCGCCGCGACCCCTCCGGAGACCCCGAAGAAGTCGACGACGGACCTCGGCTCGAAGACGAGCGACCTGAAGGACCCCTGGGAGAACTGATGCGGTGCGTGTTTATTGCTGCGGGTCTGCTGGCGATGCCGCTGCTCTGGTCTCCTCCGGCGCGGGCTCAAGGGGGCTCGTCTGAGCAGGACAAAGAGGCCCAGGCCAAGGTCATGTACAACAATGGCGTGACCCTCTACGAAGAGGGCAGCTACGAGGCGGCCATCATCGCCTTTCGCAAGGCCTACGAGCTAAGCGGCCGGCACGCGCTGCTGTACAATATCGCCAACGCCCAGGAGCGCCTCGGCCGCACCCAGGACGCCATCGACACGCTCAACACCTACCGGGCCTACGCGATGCC
>JBEIQK010000661.1:0-3786 GCA_040376505.1 Alphaproteobacteria bacterium
CCCTCCGATCTGCGCGACGCGACGGTGGAGCTGAACCAGGTGCTGCTGCCGGCCTGGTCGTGGAGCGGGCGGGTGGAGGGCCACTACGCCGCCCTGGTCAGCGCCTCGACGCGATCGGGCAAGCGGCCGGTCTCGGGCACCGACTCGGGCACCTACAAGGGCGTAATGGTGCCCAGCTCCAAGGCGATCTCCCGCGCCGAGCTCGGCAAGATCAGCCCCTTCGACGCCGACAAGGCCAAGGACATCGCCGCCGAGGGCCCCGGTCTGCCCTACGAGGTCGGCGCGCTCACCCGCACCGCCGCCCGCGCCCAGGGCTGCGAGGCGATGGAGGAGCGCCACAAGGCCTCGGTGCGCAGCAGCCTGCGCGCCAGCGACCTGCGCATGTCGGCCATCTTCCACGACGTCGAGGGGCGGCCCCTGCTGCTGCCGATCTGGATCGGCGCCTACCGGCGCAAGGAGAAGATGTACCGGGTGGTGATCAACGGCCAGACCGGCAAGCTCACCGGCGAGGCCCCGCTCTCCTTCTGGCGCATCGCCTTTGCGGTCTCGCTGGTGCTCGGCCTGCTCGGCGCCCTGGCCCTGGCCACCTCGGGGGGCGTGGCAGCCAAGAAGGCCAGCAGCGGCAGCACCAAGGCACCCAGCGCCCAGGAGGAGCCCGCCGAGAAGGAGCCGACGAAGAAGGGCCCCACCGAGCGCGAGCGGCAGAAGCGCACCCAAACCGAGGGCGCCACCAAGCAGCGCAAGGCCGCCAAGGGCGAGAAGCCCGAGCGGGGCTCGCCATGAGGGCCCTCGCCCTGTTGCTGGTGGGCGGCTGCACGGCCGAGAAGCCGGACGGCGGCGCCGTCTCCGGGGGCCCCGAGATCATCGAGGAGACCGACACCGACGCCGACACCGACGCGGACAGTGATTCCGACGCGGACGCCGACGCCGACGCGGACGCCGACAGCGACGCCGACAGCGACGCCGACGCCGACGCCGACCCCGAGATCAGCGAGGAGGGCGAGCTGCGCGGCATCTGGGTCACCCGCTGGAGCTACAGCTCGGCCGAAGACGTCGAGGCCATCCTCACCGACATCGCGGCCGGCGGCTTCAACACGGTCTACTTTCAGGTGCGCGGCAACTTCGACGCCTACTACGACAGCCCCTACGAGCCCTGGGCCAGCCGCCTCACCGGCACCCTGGGCGCCGATCCCGGTTGGGACCCTTTGTTAACGGCTGTCACCACAGGCCACGCCCTCGGCTTGCAGGTCCACGCCTACCTCAACACCTTCCCCTTTTGGAGCGGCACCACCCCGCCGGCCTCCAGCAGCCCCGCCCACCCCTACAGCAGCCACCCCGACTGGCTGGTGGCCGACACCAGCGGCACGCCGATCGCGCTCAACAGCTCCTATGTCTACGCCAGCCCCGGCCACGACGAGGTGCAGGCCTGGATCGCCACCGTCGCCGGCGACATCGCCAGCCGCTACGCCGTCGACGGCATCCACCTCGACTATGTGCGCTACCCCGGCAGCCAGTACTCCCACGACGCCCGCTCGGAGGCCCGCTACGCCAGCGAGGGGGGCGGCCTGTCCTATGAGGACTGGCAACGCCAACAGGTGATCGAGACCGTTCGCGCCGTGCGCGAGGCCGCCGCCGACGTGCCGATCACCGCGGCGGTCTGGGGCGTCTACGAGAACGTCTGGGGCTGGAGCAGCGTGAGCCAGGGCAACATCGACTACTACCAGGACAGCTACGGCTTCCTTGTGGAGGGCGTCACCGACGGCAACATCCCGATGATCTACTGGCCGGTCACCGCCACCGAGGGCGAGCGGCTCGACTTTCGCAGCATCGTGCGCGAGCACGTCGCCAACCGTGCAGGTCGCCACATCTACGCCGGGATGGGCAATGACATCCCCTACGAAGACGTGATCACCTGCATCGAAGCGGCGCGCGAAGAGGGCGCCAAGGGGGTGGTGCTCTTTGACTACTCCCTGTACAAAGATCAGATGGCCGACTTCAAGCGCGATGTCTTCGCCGAGGAGGTCGCCATCCCCGGCCACCCCTGGCGCGCCCCCTGAACCCTGGACCCTGTCGATGAACACCCGCACCCTGCTGCTGATCGCCGCTGCGCTGGCGCTGGGCGTTGGCGTCTACGCCCTGTCTTCGGGCGGCCCCGGCGACGCCACGGGGGTCGCGCCCAACGCAACCGGCTCCACCCCCGCCGGCGCGGGATCAACCAGCGCCGCCGCCCCCAGCCCGGCTGCCCCGCGGAGCGGCGTCGGCAGCGGCCCCGGCCTGCCCGATGAGACCGCCCAGTCGCTGGAGGCCGCCATCGAGCCCGCCCTGCTGAGCGCCGAGTACGCTGACCTCAAGCCCGAGTACCTCGGCGCCCGCTGCGCCCCGCCGCCCTGCGTGGTGAGCCTGCGCTTCGCCGACGCCGGCCCCCGCAGCGAGGCCTTCCGCGACCACCTCTACGGCCACTTCGTGGAGTTGGGCGCCCCCACCGGCGCCCAGCCCAGCCTCGTGGTGGAAGACCCCAGCGCCGGCCGCCAGCGCATCTGGGTGTACTGGGTGCCGCCCAACCTCGACGCCGCCGTGGGTGAGGCGATGTTTCAGCAGGTCGCCGCCCATGTCCTCGACGACCGCGGCCCCGACCTGCGCGCTGCGCCGCCTTGACCCACGGCCATTCGACGGCAAAGATGGCCCTATGCCTGCCCTCCCTCGCGGCGCCGACGCCCTCGATCACCTCTGCCGGGTTCACGGCGGGCGGGTGCTGACCTGGGCCATCCGCCTGGGCGAGCCCGACTGGGACCCCGAGCGCCTCGCCACCGAGGCCCTCACCGAGGCGATCGAGCAGATCCGGCAGGCCCCCGACGACGACGATGAGGTGCCCCGCTGGCTCTTCGGCCACCTCCGCCGGGTGCTCGATCGCCGCCGTCGCCCCCGCCTCGCCTGGTGGCCTTTCGGCCGCGCTCCCGCCCCGGCCCTCGCCCTGCCGCCCAACCCAGCCGCCGCCGAGCAGCTCCGCCGCCGGGCCCTGGTGCAGCAGACCCTCGGCGCCCTCGACCCCGAAGAGCGCGAGGTGCTCGTGCTCCTCGACATGGACCAGCTCTCCTTGGAGGAGGCCTGTCGCTGGCTCGAGCGCAGCCCCGAGCGCGTCTTCGCCCAGCGCGAGCGGGCCCGCCGCAAGCTCCTCCCCGCCGCCCAGTCCATCGGGGTGAGCCGCGACGACCTCACCGTCCGCAAGGTGCTGGCCCGCAGCACCGGCGGAGCCCGTCGATGAGCGCGCGCATCCCCCCGGCCTGGCTGGCCGCCCTGCGCCCCACCCTGGCCGAGCAGCGCCGCCTGGAGCGCCCGGTCCCGCCCGAGCTCCTCTCCGGCCTGCGCGAGTCGAGCCGCCCGCTGCCCGCCGACCTGATCGGCCTGCCCGACCGGCTGAACAGCGAGGTCCGCCGCGTGCAGCGGGCCCGCAGCGCCCGACGCAAGCGCACCCAGCAGGTCGGCAGCCTGCTGGCGCTCTTCCTGCTGGGCGTGAGCGTGGGCCTCACCCGCCTCGCCATCGGCGGCGCCCTGGGCGATCGGCTCTTTGGCCCCGAAGACGAGGCCGCCGCCCACGCCGACTGCGAGCCCGGCCACACCCACAAAGAGCGCCTGCGCAGCGAGGCCGAAGGCAGCGGGCTCGTCGGCGGGCCCCCCGCCAGTGGGCCGGCGCCGAGCGGTTCGGGGGGCGGAGGCTCCAACTTCGGGCTCGGCGGGGCCACCGGCGCGTCGGGGGGCGGCGGCGGAGGCAGCGGCGGGTCCGGCGGC
>JBEIQK010000186.1:0-9580 GCA_040376505.1 Alphaproteobacteria bacterium
GCCGCGCGAGCGTCGGCGCTGGGCCGCCGCCGCCGGGTCGAGCCAGCCCTGCACCTCGTCGGTGAGCAGCGGGCTCGCCGCGAGCAGCTCGGCGGCGCTGAGCTGATGCAGCTTGCGGCCCGACTGTTCGCACTTCTTCACGAGGCTGCCCGAGACATGGTGGGCCTCGCGAAAAGGCAGACCGCGGCTGGCCAGGAAGTCCGCGATCTCAGTGGCGAGCAGGAAGTCGCCGCGCAGATCAGGCCCGGGCTTGAAGGTGGCGGAGCGGATGCAGCCGGCCAGCACCCGCACGGATGCGAGGCTGGTGAACACGGCGTCGAAGAGGGCCGGGCGGTCTTCCTGGAGGTCGCGGTTGTAGGCCAGGGGCAGGCCCTTTACCAGCATCAGCAGGCTCAGGTGGCCCGCCACGACCCTCCCGGTCTTGCCGCGCACCAGCTCGGCCGCGTCGGGGTTGCGTTTCTGGGGCATGATCGACGATCCGGTGCTCCAGTCGTCGCTCAGTCGCACCCGGTCGAATTCCGGCGTGCTCCACAGCACCAGCTCCTCGGCGAGGCGCGAGGCGTGGGTGGCCAGAATCGACAAGGCGCCCGTCACCTCGATCAGGTGATCCCGCGCCGAGACGGCGTCCATCGCGTTGTCGACGAGGCCGTCAAAGCCAAGCAGCTCGGCGGTCCGTTCACGGCGAATCGGGTGCGGCGTGCCCGCCATCGCCGCGGCGCCGAGGGGGCTCCGGTTCACGCGCTTGCGGGCGTCGGCGAGGCGCTCCCGATCGCGGGAGAAGGCCCAGGCATGGGCCAGCAGGTGGTGGCCGAGCCAGATCGGCTGGCCGCGCTGCATGTGGGTGGGGCCCGGCACCAGCACCTTGCCGTCGCCGAGCGCCCGATCGACCAGGGTGCCGATCAGGCCGCGCAGGGCCCCGTCGATCTCGTCGATGCGGCCGCGCAGCCAGAGGCGCACGTCGGTGGCTACCTGGTCGTTGCGCGAGCGGGCGGTGTGCAGCACCCCGGCCACCGCCCCGACGTGGTGGGCGAGGCGCCCCTCCACAGCCATGTGGATGTCTTCGTCTTCGATGCCCGGCCGCCAGCCCGCCGCCAGCTCCGCCCGCACCGTGCCCAGGCCCTCGATCAGGGTGGCCGCCTCGTCCGGGCGGATGATCCCCGCCTCGGCCAGCATCGTGGCGTGGGCCACGCTGCCGGCGATGTCCTCTTCGGCCATCAACAGATCGGTGGACAGAGACTCGGAGAAGCGTCGCATCTCCTCCGAAGGTCCGCCCTCAAAGCGGCCATCCCAGAGCGCCATTTAGCCCTCCAGGCCGCGGGCGCGCCGCACCTGGGCGACCGTGCGCAGACCCAGACCGTACAGGGCGAGGAAGCCCTTGGCCTGGCTGCGGTCGAAGGTGTCGCCGTGCGAGTAGGTGGCGAGGCCCTCATCGTAGAGCGAGTAGGGCGAACGACGGCCCACCACCGTCACCGTGCCCGCAGACAGACGCAGGCGGACCTCGCCGGTCACCGTCTCCTGGGTGCTGTTGACGAAGGCGTCGATGGCGTGGCGCAGGGGGCCGAACCAGACACCATCGTAGATGATGTTGGCGTAGTCCTGGCTCATCCGCTGCTTCATGTTGAAGGTGGGGCGGTCGAGGGTGACCCGCTCCAGATCGGAGTGGGCGGTGTGCAGGATGATGGCGCCCGGGGCCTCATAGGTCTCGCGGCTCTTGAGCCCCACCACGCGGTTCTCAACCATGTCGATGCGGCCGATGCCGTAGCTGCCGCCGAGCTTGTTCAGGGTGCTGATGAGCTGCACGCCGCCCATCGCCACGCCGTCGATCGAGACGGGGATGCCCTTGTCAAAGCCGATCACCAGGACCGTGCTGCCCGCCGGTGCGTCGACCGGGTCACGGGTGAGGATCCAGGCGTCGGCCGGCGGCTCGGTCCACAGGTTCTCCATGGCGCCGCACTCGATGGCCGAGCCCCAGAGGTTGACGTCGATGCTGTAGGGCTTCTCGCGGGTGATGGGCACCGGGATGCCGCGGGCGGTGGCGTAGTCCACCTCCATCTCGCGGGTGAGCAGCTCCCACTCGCGCAGGGGGGCCACCACCTTCAGCTCGGGGGCCAGGGCGCCGGCCGTGACCTCAAAGCGCACCTGATCATTGCCCTTGGCGGTGCATCCATGGGCGATGGCGTCGGCGCCCACCTCGCGGGCGACCTCAACGAGGCGCTGGGCCAGCAGGGGCCGGCCGAGCGAGGTGGCCATCGGGTACTTGCCCTCGTAGAGCGCGCCGGCCTTCAAGGCCGGCCAGATGAACTCGTGGGTGAAGCGCTCCTGCAGGTCGTCGACGAAGGCGAGGCTGGCGCCGGTGCGCAGGGCCTTGGCCTTGATGGCGACGAGGTCTTCGCCCTGACCGAGGTCACCGGTGTAGGTGATGATCTCGGCGTTGTAGCGCTCCTTCAACCAGGGGATCATCACCGAGGTGTCGAGGCCGCCGGAGTAGGCGCAGACGATCTTCTTGGGGTCGGACATGGGGCTCTCCACGGGGGCAGAAATGAGGGGCCGCCGTATAGGGCCAAATGCCCGCCTGCGCAAGGCAGCGCGGCACGCGGCTGCGGGCAAGCTGTGCTAAAGCTGCGCCCAGGACGAACCCATGCGCTGCTCCCTCCTGATCTCCCTGCTCCTCGGCGCCTGCGGCGACAAGGCTTCGCCGACCGACCCGGGCACCGACACCGCCTCGGGCGACGACGGGACGCCCGACGACACCCAGGCCGAGGTGCCCACCGATGCCGACGGCGACGGCGTCCCCGAAGAGGAGGACTGCAACGACGCCGATCCGGCCATCTCGCCGCTCTCCGTCGAGACCTGCGACGGCGTCGACCAGGACTGCGACGGCCTGATCGACGAGGAGGCCACCGACGCCACCGCCTACTACGCCGACGCCGATGGCGACGGCTTCGCCGGCGATGGCCTCAGCGTGGTGGCCTGCGCGCCGCCAGACGACTCCTGGTCGGACGCGGTGACCGACTGCGATGACCTCGACCCCGCCGTCCATCCCGAGGCGAGCGAGGTCTGCAATGGCCAGGACGACGACTGTGACGCCCTCACCGACGATGACGACGACTCGGTCGACCCCTACTCCCAGCCGCCCTTCTACCTCGACGCCGATCACGACGGCTGGGGCGGCGAGACCCGCGGCGGCTTCGCCTGCCTGCCCCCCGCCGGCTTCTCCGACAACGACCTCGACTGCAATGACGCCGATCCGGCCATCCACCCCGAGACCTGGTGGTACGACGACGCCGACGGCGACGGCTTTGGCGACGAGAGCGCCGCCTTGATGACCTGCGACCCGCCCACCACGAGCTTTGTCCTCGACGCCACCGACTGCGACGACACCGACGTGCAGGTCCACCCCAGCGCCACCGAGGTCTGCAACAGCCGAACCGACGACGACTGCGACGGCCTCACCGACGATGACGACCCCAGCGTCGACCCGCGCAGCTTCACCGACTGGCACTTCGACGCCGACGGCGACGCCTTTGGCGACCCCAGCACCACCCTCACCGCCTGCGAGCCGCCCTCGGGCTACGTCAGCGACGCCAGCGACTGCGACGACACCGATGTCTCGGTGAACCCCGACGCCACCGAGGTCTGTCTGGACGGCGTCGACAATGACTGCGACGGCGGGCCCAATGACTGCGGTTTGCCCAGCGGCAGCACGGTGGGCAGCGCCGACCTCACGCTGACCGGACTGTCCACCGGCAGCAACTTTGGCTACACGATGGCCGTCGACGACTTCGATGGCGACGGGGTCTACGACCTGCTGGCCGGCGATCCCAGCGACAACGCCGGTGGCACCTACGCCGGCGCGGTCTACCTCCTGCCGGGCCCCGTCACTACGGGCCCCACCACCGCGGCGGCGCTGGGCGCCGACACCTACGACCAGCTTGGCCTGGAGGTCGCCTCGGCAGGAGATCTCGATGGCGACGGCGCGGCAGAGAGCCTCTGGGGCAGCCCAGGCGCCAACTACACCACCGCTTCCGGCCTCGTCACCGTGGCCTATGGTGACCCCAGCGCCGGCAATTGGGCCATCTTGTACAGCAGCTCTTCCGTCGCGCTGGGCCAGGGTCTCTGCGGCCTCGGCGACATCGATGGCGACGGGTTCGACGACTTCGCCGTGGGCGGGCCGAGCGCCGATGAGAAGGCCTCGAACGGCGGCTCCGTTTACCTGTTCACAAGCGCCCCCCGAGCCGGTCGGTACACCAGCGTGTCCTCCGCCGACGCCGCCTGGCATGGGGCGAGCAGCTCCAGCTCACAGGGAGCCTCCGGCTCCTTTGGCGCCGGAGACGTCGATGGCGACGGGCTGCGCGACCTGGCGATGGGCGGCTACAACTACCAAAGCGGAGACGGCATCGTCCGCCTGGTCTACGACGTCGGCGCCTACTGGGGTGAGAACGCCGACAGCGACGCCGATGTCGACTTCGAGGCCTCTGCGAGCAGCGCGGCCCTGGGGCGGCGCCTGCAGATCCACAGCGATCTGACCGGCGACGGCTATGACGACCTTGTGCTGGTGGAGGGCAGCTACAGCTCCAGCCGCGGCAAGGTCTGGATGGTGCCGGGCGCCGCTGCCGGCCACATCAACGGATACCCGGTCAGCAGCTCGGCCACCTGGTCGGTGACCGGTGCGGCCAGCGGCGACTATCTCGGGCGGGCCCTCGCGACAGGAGACTGGAACGACGACGGCGTAGACGATCTGGCCCTCAGCGCCTACGGCTACGACGGGTTCACCAGCTCCGGCGGCGGCGTCTTTGTGTACTGGGGCCCCCTCTCCTCCGCCTCGCTCACCCTGCCCTCCGCCGACCTGGCGATTCAACCCAGCGCCGCCTCCCAGTCCCTCTCCTCCCACGGCCTCGCGGCCGGCGATGTCTCCGGAGATGGCGTGGATGACCTGCTCTTCGAGACCGCCGTGGGTGTTGGCTCCGTCTTTGTGTTCACCGGAGGCAGACTGTGATCCGCGCCGCCCTGCTGCTCCTCCTGCCCGGCTGCGCCTGGATCAGCGACAAGGAGCTCGCCAGCCGCATCGACGAGGATGGCGATGGTTTTGTCGCCATCCCCTATGGCGGCGATGACTGCGACGACGCGCGCGCCACCGTCTTCCCCGGCGCCACCGAGGACTGCAACCTGCGCGACGATGACTGCGATGGCGAGGCCGACGAGGGCGCCGGCACCCAGTGGTACACAGACAAAGACGCCGATGGCTACGGCGACGAGGCCAGCGGCCTGCTCTCCTGCACCGCGCCGGCCGGCACCCTGGCGATCGGCGGAGACTGCGCAGACAACAACCCGGAGATCCACCCAGGGGCCGACGAGATCTGCGATGGGTTTGACAATGATTGCGACGCCGAGACTGTAGACGACGGCGGCACCTTCTACACCGACAGCGACGGAGACTCCTACGGCGATCCCGCCACGGGGGTGGCCGCCTGCGAGGCCCCGCCCGGCACGGTGGAGAACGGGGAGGACTGCGACGACGACGACACCACAAAGGGCCCGCCCCAGGTCTGGTACGACGACGAAGACGGCGATGGCTACGGCGGCGCCGCCTTGCCCGCCGCCTGCGACGCGCCGCCCGACGCCATCGCGCTGGGCGGAGACTGTGTCGACTCCGACGCCGCCATCCACCCCGAGGCCGAGGAGATCTGCGGCAACGCCCAGGATGACGACTGCGACGGCGGGCCCAATGACTGCGCCTTCACCGGCGACATCGAGGCCGGCGAGGCCGACCAGCGCCAGTCCTGGCTCAACCCGGGCCTCGTGGTGGCCGGCGGTGGAGACCCCGACGGCGACGGGCTCTTCGACCTTGTCATCGGAGATGGCACCGGGGCCGGGGTCCTGGCGCGCTCGGAGGGCACCAGCACCTCGGCCACCGTCTATGTGGACGGACTCCGCTCCCAGGTGCTGGGCGGCGGCGCCACCGACGCCTGCGGCGCCGCCGTCGACGGCGCCAGCGACCTCAACGGCGACCGCTACCTCGATCTGCTGATGGGCTGTCCGGGCGCCGACGGCGACGGCGATCATGAGACCGACGGCGGGCGCGTCTACCTGATCTTCGGGCCCCTCGACAGCCTCTCCACCGTCCCCGATGACTTCTACGGCGCCTGGCACGACGGCGACGGCGGCACGGCGCTCGGCCTCGCAGTGGCGGGGCCTGGCGACATGGACGGTGACGGCATGGCCGAGGCAGCGGCGGGCACCCCCCAGGTGGATAAATCCCGGGGCGCCATCGAGCTGCTCCGGGGCAGCACCGCCACGGGGGAGCGGTCGGCCACCGTCTCGATCACCGGAGACAAAGGCACCGACGCGGGCATCGCGCTGGCTGGCGCCGGAGACACCGACGGCGACGGCCTCCCCGAGCTGCTGATCGGCGCGCCGCGCTACACAGACCCCATCGTCGGTCAGTCGGCCACCGTGACTCTGCTGGGCGGCGACGTGTTGGGGCTCGGGAGCTGCACCCTGCCCTGCGGCGGCATCACGGTGACTGCCCCCGGCACCTCGGGCTTTGGCGGCGGCCTCACCCGCGGCGCCGATCACGATGGAGACGGCTACAGCGACCTGCTGATCGGCGCCCCCACCGAGGGTTGGGCGGTGTTGATCCCCGGCCCCCTCACCGACGGCGAGGCCCGCCTGCTGGCGCGCGCCACCTTTGAAGACGCCTCGGGCCCCAGCCTCGGCGCCGCCGTGTCGCTGCCCGGCGACCTCGACAACGACGGCGCCGCCGATCTGCTCCTGGGCGCACCCAACGACGGCGATGAAGAGGGCGGCGTGGTCTGGCTGGTCCTGGGTGCACAGTCCGGCACCGTGTCGCTGACGCCGGGGATCCACCCGCGCATCCTCGGGAGCAGCGGCGACGGGCTCGGCTCCAGCCTCGCGGGCCCCGGCGACCTGAACGGAGACGGCACGCCCGACATGGCGATCGGCAGCACCAACCGCACCGACATCCTCATTTTTCGGGGCATGGGACTGTGACACATCAGGCGGCCCTCCTCCTCGCATTCGCCGCCTGCAGCGGCACCCCCTCCGCTGACAAGGCCGATGGCCCCGCCGCCGGAGACGACAGCGGCCTCGACACCGCCAGCGGCGACGACACGGCGGCGGCGCCCGTCGAGGGCTGCCACGCCACGCCGGCCCCGGCCGACCGCGAGCGCCTCGTGGTGGTGAGCTTTCCCTACGATGACGACGCCAACCCGGTCAACCGCTGGTCGAGCTACCGTCTCTCGCCGGAGGGCCGGCTGTCCGAGGCGGAGGGCGACGTGGAGATGGGCCGGGCCTGGATCGGCGCCGCCACCTTCACCCCGGATGCGGCCTTTGGCTACGTCGTCCAGGATGACGGCAGCATCGGCGTCTTCGCCGACAAGGGCGACCACATCGAGGTGGTCGACCCGGCCTGGGATCAGGGGCTCTACGCCTCCGGCCTCGCGATGCACCCGAGCGGCGAGCGGCTCTACCTCATCGACGGCAACTGGCCGAACAACGGCGGCGGCCTCTATGTCTCGGCCATCGACTGCGACAGCGGCGCGCTGTCGGCGCCCACCCTGCTGGTGGCGAGCAAGCTGCCGGCCCGCCTCGTGCTGCGCGGCGAAGAGGGCCTGCTGGCCAGCCTCGATGTGCCGGGCGGCGCTGCGGGCGACGATCTCGCGCTGCTGGATCTGTCCACGGAGCCCCCAGCCTGGCGGGCCGGTCTCGATGCCTTTGGCGACGACGACACGGTGATCGCCGATCTGGTGGCCCTGGGCGGTCACGCCGTCCTAAGCGACAACGCCTTCTTCTTCGACCACCCCACCCGGATGTCGGTGGTGGCCTGGGGAGAGGGCTCGCTCGAACGAAAACAAAACATCGATGTGGAGGACCCGATCACCCTGGTCCCCTCCCCCTTCGGCGACCAGCTCCTGGTGGTCTCGGACTTCGGCGACGCGATCTACCGCTACGCCTATGAGGCCGACGCCGCCGAGCCCCTCACCAGCCTGGGTGCCCTGTCGACCACCGAGCGGCCGGCAGTGCCTGGCGCGGCGGCCTGGGTGAGCCGGGGGGCCCTGCGCGGCCTCGTGCTGGTGAGCGAGGCCGAGGGTCTGCGCACCGTGATGCTGGGCGAGGGCGCCACCGCCGAGGATCTGGGCCGCGTGGCGATGGGCAGCGGGCTGTCGGCCTTGCCTGGCGCGGTGGGGATCGCCCCCTAATCGCCGTCGACGAACTGCAGCGCGGCGCCATCGCTGGTGTGGGCGCCCACGCGCAACAGGCGGCCCCAGGGCGTGGCCTGCTCCACGCCTTCGACCTCCAGGTGGACAGTCATGGTGGTGATGAAGCGGTCTTCGCGCCGGCCCTCGGCCAGCGTCTCCAGCTCGTCGCCGGGGATGGTGAAGGTGCCCTCTTCGGTGGGCAGACAGACCAGCCAACGGTCGGGGATCTCGCGCTCGAGATCCTGCTGGAGCACCATCACCTTCACCAAGGCCTCGACCGGCTCGCCGCTGATCGTGGGGTCGTCGCCGACGAGGGTCCAGCTCACATCGAGGTCTTCACCGAGGGTGACCAAGGCCTTGCTTCCTTGATCGCCGGGGGGTGGAGACGAGACCCGCACCTGGGGGCCCACCGCGACCAGCTCGCTCATCTCGAAGGGGTGGACGCCATTGGGGTCTTCGGAGGCGGGCACCTGCAAGGCGAAGGTGCGCGAGAACGGGAAGGTCGAGGCTGAACAGTCGGGCAGCTCATAGCGCACGTCCTCGGTGGCGGTGGTGGCCACGCCGAGCACGAGGACGTCTTCACCGTCGTGCAGGTAGACCGCCTCGGGGCCGATCACCTCGCCCCCCACCTGCCAGTCGTCGTCTTCGCTGCCCACTTCCATGGGCTGGCTGACGGCCTCCATGTCGGTGATGCGGCAGTCACCGGGCTCTTCGGGCAGCTCCACCGCCTGGGGCGGGGCCGGGGGCTCTTCGCCGGGCTCGACCACCGTGACCGGACGAAAGGCCACCTGGACCTGACAGCGGTTCACGCGGCTGCCCCACTCGGTGCTCTGGTAGGCGATGTCCATCGCCAGATCCACCGGCGCCTCGGTGCCCGGGCTGTCGGGGTTGCCCTTGGACATCCCGTAGTCGAAGCTGCTGCAGGCTGAGAGAAGGAGGAGTCCGGTTCGCATGTCTCGAATTGTAACCGAGGTGGGGCGGCCCTGGCCTGCGGCCCGGTGACGATTTCAGGGCCCGCGAAGGGTCAGCAGCACCAGCTCGGGGGGCACCCCCAGGCGCAGCGGCAGGATGCTGCAGCCAACCCCGCTGGTGACATAGAGCTGGCGCCCCTCTTCGACGATGTGCCCCCGCGCGTAGCGCTGGCCAAAGCGGCTTGGCAGCAGGGGCGGGCCGAAGAAGGGCAGCGAGACCTGCCCGCCATGGGTGTGGCCGGCGACCAGCAGGTCGATGCGGGCGGGGGACTCGTCGAAGAGGTCGGGGCCATGGGTCATCGCCAGCACCGCCGCCCCCTCTGGAATGCCCGAGAGCGCCGTGTCGGTGTCGTCGTGGCCGGTCATCTCGTCGCCGATGCCGGCGAGGTA
>JBEIQK010000635.1:0-3960 GCA_040376505.1 Alphaproteobacteria bacterium
CGGGCCGCGGGCCTGCTCGCCCTGGTGTTGACCCTGCTCACCGTCGGGCTGATGGTGGCCCAGCCGGGTCACCGCTTCACCCACGCCCCGGCCGAGGTGTCGTCATGAGCGAGGCGCTGCGCTGGTTCTGGTGGGTGGCCCGCGCCGAGGGGCTCAGCGTGCTGGCCCTCTTCGGGGTCGCCATGCCGCTCAAGTACGGGCTCGGCATCGCCGAGCCGGTGGCCTGGGTGGGCTGGACCCATGGGATCTTTGTCTTTGTTTACCTGATCGCCCTGGGCAGCGCCTCCCGGGTGGAGGGCTGGAGCTGGCTGCGCACGGCGCTGGCCTTCGCGGCTTCCTTCTTTCCCTTTGGCACCTTTGTGCTGGAGTGGCGGCTTAAAGAGGGGGCTGGGCGCTGAGAAAGGCGATCACGCCGGGCTCCTGGCGGGCCTTGTTGGCGACACACTGATCGATCTCCCCCAAGACCTCGGTGAGCACCCGGCCGCCGCCCACCCAGCGCGCCGACAGGGGTTTGAGGTCGGCCTCCACGCGCGCGCGGTCGGCGGGGGAACAGAAGCCGGCTCCCACATAGGAGAGGTAGGCCCGGCCGACCGCCGGCACCTTGGCCTCGATCTGGGGCAGGTGGTCGAGGGCGTAGCGGTAGAGCACATCGGCGGTGCGTGGGCGGGAGAGGGGGCCGTAGAGCAGGCTGGTGGCCTCGCCGAGGCCCACCTCGCCCGAGGAGAGGGCGAAGTCGAGGGCGGCGGTAAGGGCGACTGGATTGCGCAGGCGGCCCATGGCGCTCAGGATCCAGCCGCGGGGCACCTTGTCGGGGTCGCGGCCGAGCCCGTCGCGCAGGGCCTCAAAGGTGGACAGATCGCCGTCGATGGCCGTGAGCTGGAGACAGAGCGGCACCAGCTCGGCGGCGGTGCCCTGCCGTGTGGTCAGCCATTGTTCAGCCCGACGCCGGGCCTCGGCGCGGAGGGCTGGGTCCTCCCCCGCGCCGCCCACGAGGCCCAGCAGGGCCGGTCGCAAGCGGCGGGTGGCGTCGTCTTCGCCGGGCTTGGGCTCCCAGCCCAGTTGGGCGGCCAGCGGCCCATAGGTGCGGCGCAGGAAGGCGGCGTAGGACGGCCGCAGGGCGTCGGGCACGAGGTGGGCGTCGAGCGCCCGCACGATCGGCAGGGTGGCGGCGGTGACGGCGGGCTGCTCCAAGGCGAGGAGTTGGGGCAGGGCGCCCAGCAGCAGGGTCGGGGAGACCTGCCCGGCGGCGACCATGGCGCTGGCGTCTTGCAGCAGGCCGACCCGCTCGGAGAGGGAGAGGTCGGGGGCTGCGGGGCCGAGCAGGGGTGCCAGCTGCGCGTCGGTCCAGGCCACCCGGTAGTAGCCGCGCTGATCGACATTGGGGAGGATCCAGCCCGGACAGTCCACGGCCTCCGGCAGCGCGACGGCCTCGCGCCGCCCGCGCAGCAGGAGCTGCGTCTCCGCCGGGCCAGTAGGCGTCGGGTAGCGCAGGCGCATCGGCACCCGCCACCGGCTCCTCGACGACTGACCGCCGGGGAGATGGCGCCTCGCCTGAACAGAGATCCGTGGGGTCGCGCCCGCTGCACAGTCCAGGGAGAAGGCGAGGCGGGGCAGGCCGGGGCGCTCCAGGAAGGGGCCCAGGATCGGCGACACCGGCCGGTCGCCTGCCTCGTCGAGCGCGCGGAGCAGATCGTCGGCGGTGGCGCTGCCATCGGCGTGATCGGCGAGGTACTGACGCACACCCGCCCGAAAGGCCTCGGGGCCCATCCAGGCGGCGATCATGTGCAGCAGCGCCTCGCCCTTCTCATAGGCGATGGCGTCAAAGGCCGTGAGGATGTCGCCGTCGCCGGTGACCGGCTGGCGCACGGCGCGGGTCTCGGGCAGGGTGTCGGTGGCCATGGCGCCGCCCTGATCGGCCACCCGCAGGGCGGGCAGGCTCCAGTCGGGGTGGAGCTGCTCCACCACCACCCCGGCGAGGTAGCTGGCGAAGGACTCGTTCAGCCACAGATCATCCCACCAGGCCGGCGTCACCCAGTCGCCAAACCAGTGGTGGGCCAGCTCATGGGCCAGCAGCAGGGCCCAACTGCGCTGGCGGGCCGGACTGTCCAGCTCGGGGCGCACCACCATGAGATCGAGGCTGGCGGTGATGAGGCCGGCGTTCTCCATGCCGCCAAATCCGATGGGGTCGGGGATGGCGACGATGTCGAGCTTCTCGTAGGGCAGCGGGCTGTCAAACCAGGCCTCGATGGCCCCAAGCAGCGGCCCCACCGCGGCGCCGGAGGCCGCGGCGTCGGCGGCGCGGCCGGCGGGCACCAGCAGCCGGGTGGGGCGGCCGGCCCGACCGAGGGCGCCCAGCGGAGCGACATCGAAGGGCCCGACGGCGAAGGCGACGAGGTAGGCCGGCAGCGGACGGGTGGGGGCGAAGCTGTGGTGGGCCCGGTTGCCGTCGATGCGGGTGCCCACCAGGGGGGCGTTGGCCGCCGCGACGAGCCCGGCCGGCGTGGACAGAGAGACGGTGTAGGGGATCTTCAGGCCCGGCTCGTCGACGATCGGGAAGGCGCGCCGGGCGCTGATTGGCTCGAACTGGCTGAAGAGGTAGGGCCGGCCGCCCTCCTCCTGGCGAAACAGTCCATCGGTGTCGGTGGCCGAGGCGAGGCCGGTCCAGGCGAGGTGCAGGGTCGCCGGGCCCCGCGCCGTTGAGGCCCAGCCAACCTGAACGGTCTGGTTCTCCTCGGGGCCGACCGTGGCCGGGAGGCGCTGTCCGTCCACCTCCAGGCTGGCGGCGGTGAAGGTGAGCCCCTGGGCGTGCAGGGAGACCGAGCGGGTGCGGTGGTCGAAGGTGTAGGAGAGGGCGATCTCGCCGGAGAAGGCCTCCACGGCGGGATCGACCGTCAGGTGCAGCGTGGCGGCCTCGGGCAGGGGGCCGTCGAGGCGGGCGGCCCCGGCCAGCCCCACCCAGAGCACCGGGATCATCCGGCGAACATCTTGTAGAAGGCGTCGCCCACGCCGATCACGCTCTCGCCGGCGATCACGCCGGCGCAGAGCACGATCGCGAAGCGCTCGGTCCACTGGGGCGCCTTGCGGCGGGTGATCTCAAAGATCAAGGCTCCGATCAAGAAGGCCAGGACCGTGTAGAATTGAATGGTCAAGGCGAGGCCGAGGGAGACCGGGCTCGGCACCCAGGCCCGCTTCTCCTTCGGCACCCACTTCTCGGCCAGG
This sequence comes from Alphaproteobacteria bacterium, assembly GCA_040376505.1. Classification (GTDB taxonomy): domain Bacteria; phylum Myxococcota_A; class UBA796; order UBA796; family UBA2385; genus JBEIQK01. Next base: position 3,220 of record JBEIQK010000635.1, read on the forward strand.
GTGAGGACCACCGCGAGCACGGCGGCGATGCCCATCGCTTCAAAGGCCATCGGCGGCATCGCCGAGAGGCCCTGCTGAAAGACCTCCGCCACCGCCTTCCAGGTCGCCACGGCCGGCGCCGCCCACTCCTCGGTGAGGAGCTGGTTCTTCGGATCGGGGATCAGCACCAGATAGGCCGCCGAGCCCACCAGGGCGCCGCCCAGCACGCCGCTCGCCTGGGCGACATACTGGTGGCGGGGGTGAGAGCCCAGCATCATGCCGGTCTTCAGATCATGCAGCAGATCGGCGCACTGGCTGGCGGCACCTCCGGTCACGTTGGCCGACATCAGGTTGGAGGCCGGGTTGCTGGCGTCGAGCACGCCAAAGGTGAGCTGGGTGACCTTGCCCATCGCGCCGATCGGCGTCACGCCGGTCTCGCCGGAGACGCGGCCGGCGACGATGGCCAGCACCACACTCAGCAGCACGCCCACCACGGCGAGCCAGGGCTTGATGTCGAAGAGGATGACCTGCATGATCACGCTGAAGAGCAGCGCGCCAGCGAAGAGCAGGCGAAAACGGCTCTTCGGCAGGTCGGTGGGGTCCTCGGCCTCGGCGGCGCCGCCCTTCGACGAAAACAGTCCCGAGAGGGACTTGGCTGAGAAGGCGAAGCTGACGAGGCTGGCCACCACCATCATCGTCACCCCCGGCCAGAGCAGCCACTTCACGCCATTGCTGAACCAGGGCTTCGTGGGGTCGGCCGGC
>JBEIQK010000419.1:0-5664 GCA_040376505.1 Alphaproteobacteria bacterium
CCCCCCACGGTTTTCGGACGCCCCCACCGCGGGAGCCGCAGCTGTCGCCGGTGGAGCTCGTCGAAGAGCTTGCTGCAATCATCCCGCCTCCTCGCGCCTATCAGTCATCCAGGCCGGGGGCTCTATGCAGGCGTGCTCGCCGGTCGGGCTGAGCGCGCGCAGCAGGGTGGTGAGCGTCATCATCGCCTCCTCGTGCGGCTCGACTGCGCGGCGAGGGGACGGGGGCACCTTCACCACCGTTCACGCGGGCGCCGCCTCGCGCGGGCCAGCCCGCCCGCCGGTCGACGGGGCGCCCTTGGCCCAAGGGGCACGTTGGCGCCGACAGGGACCGTTCAGCCGGCGCGCGGCGCGTAGAGCCAGCCCGACAGACGGCGGGTGACCATCGGCATCGCCACGTAGGTCATGAACACCACCATCGCGAGGCCGATCACCGCGCCGCGGGCGGGCGCCGGCAAGGGATCGAGCCGCGGCAGCAGCAGCCATTGCAGGGACTGGATCGTCGGGAAGGCCACCGCGAAGGTGACCACCACCATTTTCCAGCGGGGCGGTGGTCCGATGGCTGGATCAGGTGAGGGGAACCAACCCTCGAGCCCGGTGAGCCGCTGCACGGTGGTGTCGGAGCAGAGCGCGTCGGCCCTCGCGACCCAGTCTCGGCGCAGGGGGGATGCCTCCCACGCGGCGAGGTCGGCCGCGGTCGCGAAGCGAAAGACGAGGGTGCGCACCTGCGAGCCGGGGAGGGGGCGCACCGCGTGCAGTCCCTGGTGCCCGGCGAAGGTGCGGGCGGCTTCTCCGACACCGTGGACCCACGCGTCGTAGTCCGCCTCGCGGCCCGCGGCGACCACGCGGGTGACCAGCACGGTCACCGTGGGCTCGGCGCTCATGTCATTCGAACCAGTAGGTGAGCGTGTAGCTGGCGTGTTGACCCAGCGTGGCCGAGAAGCCGCCCTCGCCACGAAGGCCGGCGAGCTCACCGGTGCCGGAGCCCGGCACGACGAACCAGCTGCCCTCGACCTGCGCGCCGACCAGCGTACCCGCGTCCTGCAGCACGAAGCTGCCCTTGCGGCCGTCGAGCGTGCCCTCGACCCGCTCCACCGCGACGAAGCTCGCCGAGCCGTCGGCGCGCAGCGTCTGCAGCATGCGGGCCGAGCCGGTGCCGGTGATGTCACCGACGAAGGCTTCGGTGACGCGGATCTCGTTGAGCGAGGGGCCGGCGGCGGTGTCGAAGGCGGCGGTCTCCCAGCTGTGGACCTCGATGTTGCCCTTGGCGGTCTGGCGGGGGATCATGGGGAACCTCGGTGCGGTGGCCCGCAGTTGGGCCGGCGCGGGAAGGGGGATGGCGGGCACGCGCGGGGCGCGCGGCTGGTCGCATGGTAACGCCGCAACGCCGGTCGCCGATTGCGCCTGGCGCATGGGCCGTTGCGGATTCTGCACCGTCGAGAGGGTTGCCTGCGCATGTGTTGCCGTCGGCTGTGCAACCCGCGCCGGAGTGAAGCCCCATGACGCGGACCGACTCCCCCGTAGACCGCCATCCACAGAGGCGGACCAGGCCACTCGCGCGGCGTTGAAGCGCGTGAAGTACGATGGCCGCCGTCGCAAAGCGGAGGTCGGTCAGCCGGAACCCCTCGGATGGGCCGAATTGCTTCGGTGGGTGTTCGCGAGGGATCGCCGGTCTGTCGCGCGCACGAAGACCCCCCGATTACGAGCACCCCGTCGAGGTCCGAGGGGCGGAGCACACCGTGCACGCAGGGCCGGAGAGCCGTGCCCTTTCCCCAGAATCAGCCCAGATCAAGGCGCAGACCCGTGCCAACCTCTTGCACACCTCGGTGACCGCCCTGGAGCCTGCCGCAGCGAGCTCCAACCGACAGCGTTCATCCTGTCGAATCCCTGCCACCTGCGCCCGGGCCTTTCCTTCACCCACCCCATCCTCGCCAAACGCACCGTCCACGCCAGCGCCGGCGGCCTACCCCAAGACGGCCGGCACCCCACCGGCCCCATCCACCGCCTCAGCCTCGCCGCCGACTGTCAGGGCGCCTCACCCACATAGGTGACATCCATCGCCACATCGGTGTGGACGCCGCTCTCATCGCGGGTGACCGTCCCCGACTCAAAGGCGAGGCCAAAGAGCACCGGCAGCTCGATTTGCAGGGCGCTCGACACGGCCGCGTTGAGCAGCAGCTTGACGGTCTCTTCGGGCAAGGCCTCGGCGACGAGGTTGGTGATGGCCTCGGTGCTGGTGCCCCAGTTGCTGTCGCGCACGACGATGGAGAAGTCGGCCTCGCCCAGCTCGACGGAGAGCACGCCATCGGCGACCACCGGCGTGATCTCCACCCAGGCGCACAGGGCCAGGGTCAGCTCGGTGCCGAACTCGCCGTCGGGCGTGCTGATCTGGGTGTCGAGCTCGCAGATCTGGAGCTGCAGGGCGCCGTCCTTCTCGACGATCACCGGCGGCAGGCGCGCGTCGACGGCGATGGTGCCGCCGGTGGCCTTGAGCTTGGTGAAGAGCAGGGCCAGCGCCGGCTGCTCTTCGGATGTGATGGCGAGCTTCAGCATCCCGCCGCGCCACAGCTCGAAGAAGAGCCGGTTGAGCAGATCATCGGAGAGGGCCGCCCCGATGTCGGGGGCCGTGGAGACCTCGGCGGCGCCGCCCTCGGCCAGCAGGTAGCCGGCGTAGGTGTAGCCGCTCTCGCTGGGCACGGTCACGTTGGCGTCGAGCAGGATGGCGATGCCGTTGGTGTCGATCGACACGTCGGCGAAGCTCGCCTCCAGGGTCAGCTCCTTGCCGAGCAGCTCGGTGGTGAAGCTGGGATCGAGCCCCGCGAGGGCATCGTCGAGCAGGGGCGGGATGGTGGCGTCGAGCTGCTCCAAGAGGAAGCCCACGAGGCTCTCCTCGAAGAGGCCGACGATGAAGGAGATCGCCGTGTTGAGCCAGTCGGCCCAGCCCGAGATGCCCACCTCGAGGTCGGTGAGCCCCAGATCGGTGTCGATCAGCTCGACCGACAGCGCGCCGTCGACCGCGTCGATGACCAGCGCCCCTTCCATCTCCACGGCGCTGGCCGTGGCGAAGAGGCTCGCCGTGAAGAAGCTGGTGACGATGTCGGCCGAGATCGAGAAGTCGGGGATCACCACCGACAGCGCGATGCGGTCGCTGACCGGATCGGCGGTGATCTCGGGCGCGCCAAAGTCGAGATCCGTGATGTTGGCGTCGATGTCGACCCCCGCGAAGGAGGTGCTGAAGATCGGGTTCGCCCCCAGGGCCGCCTCGCGCAGGAAGTCGACGGTGAGGAAGCCGCTCACGAGCCCCATCAGCTCTTGCAGGCCGCTCTCGTTTACCCGCAGGGCAATGGCGTCTTCGACGGAGAGGCCGGGGTCACCGTACTCCCCGGCGATCACCCCCGCGTAGGCCTGCAGGGTGTCGCCGTCTTCCTCGGTGCCGACCGCGGTGAGCAGCGAGACGCCGCGATCCAGGGTGACCGCGCCGCTCCAGGTCTCGGCGTCGGTGTTCTGGGTCATGTCCACGCCGTTTACCGTCACCGACGACAGCGAGCGCGAGCGCCCCGAGACCGTATTGGGCCCTGCGGCCAGCCAGGCGGCCGGCGCCGGATCATCCATTGCCAGCAAGGCGGGGGGATCTTCGGCGGTGCGCCCCTGCGCGGTGTCCACTTCGCCCTTGTTGCAGGCGACGACGGTGAGCAGGAGGAGCAGGGCGCTGGGGCGCAGGGGGAGGGTCGACATCGCAAGATCCCTGGGGAAGGGGGTCGTGGAGGGGCAGAGGGCCGCAGTGTAGCCGAGGGCCCGGCAGGTTGTCACAAGGGAGGCCCGCACATTGTCAGCGCCCAGCCGGCGGCCTACACTGTGTTCATGCGTGAACAAGGCTCCACCTTGGCCCCATCGGCCCCCGCACCACGCTGGATGCGGTCCGTGCTGGTGGGGGCGATCTATCTCTTCGCGATCTGGGCCTTGTGGACAGTGGTGGTGGGCCACCAGGCGCGGCAGGGTGTGATCCAGCGCGCCACCTGGGCCCGCGAGCTGAGCGCCTTGCAGGGCATCGTCGGCGAGCTGCGCTCGGGGGCCTCCCCCGTCGATGACGCGCTGCAGATCGAGGCGATCGACAAGCAGGCCCGCTCGCTGCTGCCGCATGTGGTCGCCGGGCTGGCTGATCCGCCCGGCCTCGACCCCATCCCCGCCGCTCCCCTCCTCGATGAGGTCCGCGCCGGCCTCATCGCCGCCGCCGCCGAACCCAAGAACCCCGAGCCCGGCCTTCTGCAGATCAGCGCGGCCTTGGACAAGCTGGTGGTCGCCGTTCGCCAGCAGAACTCGGCGCTCTCCCAGCGCCTGGGCACCCTGTGGAATGGGCTCAACGTGCTGGTGCTGGGCGCGCTGGTCTTCGCCTACGTCACCCTCAGCCTGCACCGGCAGAGCGTCGCCCAGCAGCAGGGCCTCGCCGCCCTGCACGCCGCCTTGGAGGCCGAGCTGACCCAGCGGGAGGCCGACCTGCTGGCCCTGCAGGTGGCCCGCGATCGATGGGAGCGCATCAGCCGGGCGGTGGACGATGGCATCTGGGAGTGGCGTCCCACCGGGCAGATCGAGGTCTCGGGCCGCTTTTTGCAGATGCTCGGCGAGCCCGACGCCGGCCGCTCGCTGGTGGAGGGCGAGTGGGCGAGCCGCATCCACCCTGAAGATCGGGAGCACTTCTCCCAGGCCTTTGAGGCCCACCTCAACGGCTTCACCCCCTCGCTGGAGATCGAGTACCGCATCGGCCATGTCGATGGACGCTGGCGCTGGGTCTACTGTCGCGGCCTCGCCGAGCGCGGTGAGGCCGGCGAGGCCACGCTGATGGTCGGCGCCCAGACCGACATCACCGCCTTGCGCGAGGGGGCAGCGGCCCAGGAGCGTGTGGCGGCGATCGAGCATGTCACGGCGGCGGTGGGGATCGGCGTGCTGAGCCTGCGCCACAATCACGAGCTGATCAGCGTGAGCGAGGCGATGCACCACCATGCCCGGCCCTGGGGCACGGTGGCCCACTGGTGGCGGGCGGTCGTCCGCGAGGCCGGCGCCCCCGACGGCGCGCCCTGCGCCGAGTGCGGCGCCCGCGTGCCGGTGGGGCTCAGCGTGGGCGACCTCGACAGCCCCCACGGCGAGCGGCGGGTCTTCGCGCTCACCTGGGCCGGCCACGATCATGGCCTCGATCGCGAAGAGGCGCCGGTGGTGGTGATGGTCAAGGACATCACCGAGGAGATCGAGCTGCGCGAGGATGACGAGGCGGCCCGCGCCCAACTGGCCCGCTCCAAAGACGAGCTGCGCGATCTGCTCGATCGGGTGCCGGTGGGGGTGGCGCTGCTCCGCGACGATCGCCTGGAGTACGCCAATGCCGCGCTGATCGCGCTGTTGGGCGGCCGCTTCTCGCCGGGGCTGCCCTGGCAAGAGGCCCTGCCCGGCGCGCCAGAGGGGGCCGGCCTGCTGGAGCTGCGGCGCAGCGACGGCAGTCTCGCCCCGGTGGAGGCCAGCGCGCCGGTGGCGGTCACCCTCGACGGCCGGCCGGCGTCGCTGCGGGTGGTGCGCGACCTCTCCGAGCGCCGGCGGATGGAGGCCCAACTGCGGGTGGCCGACCGGCTCAGCTCGATCGGCGCGATGGCGGCCGGGCTCTCCCACGAGATCAACAACCCG
>JBEIQK010000690.1:0-3585 GCA_040376505.1 Alphaproteobacteria bacterium
CGGCGAGGCCCTCACCCTGGGCTGGGTCATGGGACTGACCACGCTTGGCTTCTTCACCTTCTTCGTGGGCTGGGTGCTCTACCTCGCCCGCCCCAGCCAGTCCGGCGCCCTCCAGGCGATGGCGCGGCTCCCCCTTGATGACGACGACAACGTTGCACAGAGAGGTGTCCTGTGAGCGACACGAAGGATGTCGTCCTCGGCCACTCCGATGAGGCCGATGGAATCGAAGAATACGACAACAAGATGCCCAACTGGTGGCTCGGCATCTTCTACGTCTCCATCCTGTGGGGCGGCTGGTACGCGGTGAATTACCACTTCGTGGCCCAAACCTCCCAAACCGCGCAGTTCGACGCCGAGATGGCGGCGGCCAAGGCCCAATGGCCAGAGCCCGAGGCGGTCGCGGCCGGGTCGGGGCCGGGCGATGTGGAGGCCGGCAAGGCCGTCTACGCCCAGAACTGCATCGGCTGTCACGGGCCGGCGCTCAAAGGCGGCATCGGCCCCGATCTCACCGATGGCACCTGGATTCACGGCGGAACGCTGCCCCAGATCCAGGCGGTCATCACCAAGGGTGTGCCGGAGAAGGGCATGTTGACCTGGGGGCCCATCCTGGGGCCCCAGAAGGTCGCGGCGGTCGCCGCCTATATTCACGCCGCTGGCGGCGGCCAGTAGGCCGGAGGACAGTCTGATGGGATCGGTCACCAAGGATCGCGCGTGGGTCTACACCGGCTCGGTGAAGGGTCGCTTTCAGCGGCTCCACCGCATCAGCGGCGTGGTTCTGCAGGCCATCCTCTTTGTCACGCCCTGGATCACGGTGGGAGAGCATCCGGCCTTCCTGCTGGACCTCGCTGGGCGGCGCCTCTTCGCGCTCGGGGCGATCTTCACGCCGCGTGACACGCTCTTTCTGGTCCTGATCGGGCTGTTCGCCGCCTTCTCGCTCTTTTTGTTCACGAGCCTCGCCGGCCGTCTGTGGTGCGGCTTCGCCTGCCCGCAGACGGTCTTCTTGGAGGAGTGGATCCGACCCATTGAGTCGGCCATCGAGGGGGAGCGCGGCAAGCGCATCTCCCGCGACAAGGGCCCCTGGGTCTGGGACAAGACCTGGCGCAAGGCCCTCAAGTGGACGATCTTCGCCCTGGTGGCGGTGGTTGTGGCGATGACCTTGATGAGCTGGTTCAGCCCCGCCCGCGCCCTGTGGACCGGAGAGGCCAGCCTCGTCACCTACGCCCTGACGGGGATCCTCTCGGCCGTGCTGTTCGCCGACTTCGCCTGGTTTCGCGAACAGTTCTGCAATTACCTCTGCCCCTATGCCCGCTTCCAGGGCGCGCTCACCGACGACGAGAGCAAGGTGCTGGCCTACAACGTCACCCTCGGCGAGCCGGGGCGCGGCACCAAGGCGGCGGCCTCCACCGGCGCCTGCATCAACTGCAACAAGTGCGTGGCGGTCTGCCCCCAGGGCATCGACATTCGCGAGGGCTACCAGCTCGAGTGCATCGCCTGCGCCCGCTGTGTGGATGCCTGCGAAGGCGTGATGGCCAAGCTCGAGCACGAGCCGCTCATCCGCTACACCACCGTCACCACCGACCTCGGCCAGAAGCCCCGCTTGTTGCGGCCGCGGACGGTGGCCTATGGCGCCATCCTCAGCCTCGTCGCCACCGTCTTTCTCGTCAAGATGAACGGCCGACACGATCTCGAAGTGGCCGTGAACCGCGCGCCGGGCACGCTGTTCACCGTGGACGCCGACGGCTGGGTACGCAACACCTACCTGTTGGAGGTTCACAACAACCATGGAATCTCGGGCCAGACGCCGCTCACCGTCTCGGTGATGGGCATCGCCGGCGCCGAGATCATCGTACCGCCGCTGGTGCTGGACTCCAACGAGACCCTGCGCGTGCCGCTGGTGGTGCGGGTGCCGCCCGACGCCGAGCTCAGCCGCACGTCCCCGCTGGAGGTGCATGTGACGGCCTCCTTTGATGCTGTGGTGGTGCAGACCACCTTCAAGAACCACACCCCGGAGGGGTAGATCATGGACCGCTGGTTGATTGGCATCTGTGTCGCCTTTGGCGTGGTCTTCAGCGCCAACGCCGTCCTGGTCTACTTCGCCACCAGCACCCCGCTGGAGATTGAAGCGTCGTACGCCGAGACGCACCGATGAGCGCCCTGCCGGCCCAGTCTCCCTGTCGCCACTGCGGCGCTGCGGTGGAGGCCGACGCCCCCAAGGGCGCGGTGTACTGCTGCAGCGGCTGCGAGCTGGCCGCCGCCATCGTCGACGGCGCCGGGCTCGAGGCCTACTACGCGGGGCGCAGCAAGCCCGCCCCTCGCCCCGAAGGGCCGGCCCGGGGACTGGATCAGTTTCCGGTCGAGACCGACGCCGCCGGCCTCTGTCACGCGACCCTGCGCCTGGACGGTCTGCGCTGCGCCTCCTGCGTCTGGCTCACCGAGCGGGTGATCGAGGGGCGGCCCGGCGTGAAGGCCGTGCAGGTCTCCTACGCCACCGGCCGCACGCGACTGAGCTTCGATGGCGCGGTGACCGACCTGACACAGATCCTGAGCCCGGTGGCCGCCCTCGGCTACCGACCCCAGGCCCTGTCCAGCGCCCCGGTGGCCGATCGCGACCTGCTGATCCGCCTGGGCGTGGCCATCTTCGCCGCCACCAACGTGATGATGCTGTCGGTGAGCGTGTACCTGGGCTGGTGGCAGGGCATGGAGGAGCGCTTCGCCACGCTCTTTCGCTGGGCCACCCTGGCCCTGGCGACGCCGGCTACGCTCTGGTCGGCGACGCCCTTCTTTCGGGCCGCCTGGGTGGGCGTGCGCCACAAGAGCCTCTCGATGGACCTGCCGGTCAGCATCGGCGTGGCCCTGCTCTATGGCCACGGCCTGCTCGCCACCTTCGCCGGCCAGGATGGCTACCTCGACAGCCTGACCATGCTGATCGCCCTGCTGCTGGCTGGCCGGGTGCTGGAGCAGCGCGGCCGACAGGGGGCCCTGGCCGCCGCCCAGGCCCTGGCCGCCACCGCCCCGCGGGTAGCCCGGCGCATCGAGGGCGATCGCATCGTCGACATCGACCCCAAAGACCTCAATGTGGGCGATCTCATCGAGGTGGCGGCCGGCGAAGAGCTGCCGGCCGACGCCGGGGTGGTGAGCGGCACCGCCAGCGTGGCGATGGCCTTGCTCACCGGGGAGTCTGAGCCAGTGGCGGTGCTGCCCGAGAGCGCCGTGGTGGCCGGCGCCCTGGTGCAGGAAGGCGCCCTGCGCTGTCGGGTGACGGCGGTGGGCGGCGAGACCCTGCTCCAGCGCCTCGCCCGCGGCCTCGCCGAGGCGACCGATCGCCCCGTGGAGCCCGGCCCGATCGATCGAATCGCCCCGCTCTTCACCGCCGGCACCCTGCTCGCCGCGGCGGGCACCTTTGTCGGCTGGTGGCTGCAGGGCGGGTTGGCGGCGGCGATCCCACCGACGGTGGCGGTGCTGGTGGTGGCCTGCCCCTGCGCCCTGGCCCTGGCCCAGCCCCTGGCGGTGGCCGCCGGCTTGGGGGCCTCGGCGCGGCGCGGCCTGCTCTTTCGCTCGGGCGACGCGCTGCGCGCCCTGGCCCAG
>JBEIQK010000773.1:0-3100 GCA_040376505.1 Alphaproteobacteria bacterium
CATCGGTGCCCACCGAGGGCTCGGTCATGGCCATCGCGGCGATCTTCTCACCGCTGATCACCGCAGGGAGCCAGCGGGCGCGCTGCGCGTCGCTGGAGCAGTGATAGAAATTGTTCACGAAGAGCATCGCGTGGGCGAGGTAGGCCAGGGCGAAGCCGGGGTCAGACTTGGACAGCTCCTGGTGAACAATCACCGCCGCCACGCTGTCCATGCCGGCGCCGCCCCACTCCACGGGCACCGTGATGCCGAGGAGGCCGAGCTCGCCGGCCTTTCGGAGGAGGGGAATGTTGAGGCTGCCGACCTTGTCCTGGGCTTCGGCCTGGGGCTCCACCTCGGTGCGGGTGAATTCGGCGACCATCTCGCGGAGCATCCGGTGCTCTTCGGTGGGGTGAAAGAGGAGATCGGGGACGCTGGCCATGGTGCCTCCAGGAAAGTCGAATCGGCTAACCCGGTCCAGGCCCCGTCCCGGCGGAGGCCCGCGTTAGGCTGGCCGCCCTACGGTCAAAAGGTGGTGTGATGCCGAAGAAGATGCTGCTGGTCGATGGTTCCAACCAGGCCTTTCGGGCCTACTTCGCCATCCAGTCCGACATGCGGGCCCCCGACGGCATGCCCACCCGAGCCTTGTTCGGGTTTACAAACGTCTTGCAGAACCTCATCGACAAGCACAAGCCCGACGCGGTCGCGGTGGTCTTTGACAAGGGGCTCAGCTTTCGCAACGACCTGTACCCGGCCTACAAGGGCCAGCGCCCCGACATGCCCGATGAGCTTCGGGTGCAGTGGCCCGAGATGAGCCCGCTGTGTGAGGAGTTCGGCTGCACCGCCATCACCATCGATGGCCTCGAAGCCGACGACATCATCGGCACCCTGGCCCGCCGCCACGCCAGCGCCGACATGCACGTGGGCATCGTGAGCAGCGACAAGGACTTCTGTCAGCTCGTAAACGAGCACATCACCGTGGTCGATCTGCAGAAAGACGAGGTCCTCGACGTCCCTGCCGTCACCGCCAAGTGGGGCGTGCCCCCCGACCGCATCATCGACTTGCTCAGCCTGATGGGAGACACCAGCGACAACGTGCCGGGCGTGCCCGGCGTCGGCGAAAAGAAGGCCGCCAAGTTCATCCAGACCTATGGTACCGCCGAGTCCGTGCTCGACAACGCCAAGAAAATCGGCGGCAAGACCGGCGAGGCCATCGCCGCCTCGCGGGAGGTCGTCGCCCTCGCCCGGCAGCTCGTCACCATCAAGTGCGACTTCGACCTCCCCTACGATCTCGACCGCCTCGCCCTGCGCGAGCCGGACTGGGCCGCCTTGGCCGCCCGCTTCGCCCGCTACAACTTCAAGCGCCTGCACGCCCAGGCCGCCGAGAAGGCCGGCGCCCTGCCGGCCACCGCCGTCGAGAAGGCCGAAGGTGCGGTGGTGATCGACCGCAGCACCTACCGCACCGTCGACAGCGCCGAGGCCCTCGCCGGCCTGATCGCCGCGCTGTCGGCCGCCGGCCGCTTCGCCTACGACTGCGAGACCACCAGCCTCGACCCCCAGCAGGCCCAGATCGTCGGCATGAGCTTTTGCTGGAGCCGTCAGGACGCCGTCTACGTGCCGATCGCCCACAAGGTCGGCCCCAATTGCCCCGGCGCCCTCGACGCCCTCCTCCCCCTCCTGGCCGACCCGGGCCTCAAGAAGACCGGCCAGAACCTCAAGTACGACGCCGCCGTGCTGCGGGCGATGGGCCACCGCCTCGCGGGCATCGACGGCGACACCATGCTGGCCGACTACCTCGTCGACGTCGACCGCAAGCACAACCTCGATGACATGGCCCGCCGCTACTTCGGGCACACCATGATCGCCTACAAGGAGGTCACCGCCGATACAGGCGGCGACTTCTCGGCCGTTCCCACCGACAAGGCCACGGCCTACGCCGCCGAAGACGCCCATGTGGCCTTCCTCCTCGACGAGGCCATCGACATCGGCCCGATGGCCAGCGTCTACCGCGACATCGAGCTGCCGCTGATCGAGGTCCTGGTCGACATGGAGCTGGCCGGCATCGGCGTTGACGTGGCCCAACTCCAGAGCCTGAGCGTCGAGCTGGAGGGCCGCATCGCCACGATGGTGGCCGGCATCCACGAGGAGGCCGGCGAGGTCTTCAACCTCAACAGCACCCAGCAGCTCGCCACCCTGCTCTTCGAGAAGCGCAAGCTGGAAGCCGGCAAGAAGACCAAGACCGGCTACTCCACCGACGCCGAGACCTTGGAGCGCCTCGCCCAGGGCGGAGACAAGCTCTGCCAGCGCATGCTGGAGTACCGCGAGCTGTCGAAGCTCAAGAGCACCTACGTCGACGCGCTGCCGCGCTGCGTCTCGGCGGTCGACGGCCGCATCCACAGCTCCTTTCACCAGGCGGTCGCCGCCACCGGGCGCCTGTCGAGCAACGACCCCAACCTGCAGAACATCCCCATCCGCACGCCCGAAGGCCGGCGCATTCGCGAGGCCTTCGTCGCCAAAGAGGGCCATGTCTTCGTCTCCGCCGACTACTCCCAGGTGGAGCTGCGCGTGCTGGCGCACTTCTGCGGGGAGGGCCCCCTGGTCGATGCCTTCCTCACCGGCGAAGACATCCACCGCCGCACCGCCTCGGAGATCTTCGGCGTGGCGCTGCCCTTCGTCAGCGGCGAGCAGCGGCGGGCCGCCAAGGCGATCAATTTCGGCATCGTCTACGGCATGAGCGCCTTCCGCCTCGCCAATGACCTCGGCATCCCCAAAAAGACCGCCCAGGACTACATCGACGGCTACTTCGCCCGCTACCCCCAGGTGAAGGCCACCATGGAGCAGAGCGTGTCGGCGGCCCGGGAGCTCGGCTACGCCAGCACCCTCTTTGGCCGTCGCCGGGCCGTGAGCGGCCTCGACGCGCGCAACCCGATGGACCGTGGCGCCGCTGAGCGTGTCGCCATCAACACGCCTGTGCAGGGAACCGCCGCCGATCTGATCAAGCGGGCGATGATCCGCGTTCACCGCCGGCTTGCTGCGGAGGGCCTGGGTGCCCGCCTGCTCCTCCAGGTGCACGACGAATTGCTGCTGGAGGTGCCCGAGGCCGAGGTCGAGGCCGTCACCACCC
>JBEIQK010000160.1:0-10386 GCA_040376505.1 Alphaproteobacteria bacterium
CCACGTCATCACCGACCCGGTCGCCAGCGCCGAAGACGCCGCCCTCGTCAACGCCGCCGCCGTGTTGACCGAGCACATCGATCGCTGCACGGCCGAGATGGGGCGCCCGCCCAGTCAGGTGCTCGTCGACTTCGTCGATCTGGGCGACGCCATCGCCGTGGTCGCCCAGATGAACGAAGGCTAATCCTCCACCGGCTCGCCCGTCGCTGCGGCCACCCAGGGGTGCACCAGCTTGCCCCGGCGGAAGACCGTGGCCCGCTGCAGGGCGCCCGGCCGGGCGCTGGCGAGGTCGACGCCGGCCTCACCCAGGTCGAGCAGGTAGGGCAGCAGGGCGTTGGCCAGGGCGAGGCTGGCGGTGTGGGCAACCTCGGCCGGCAGGTTGGGGATGCAGACATGGCGCACCCCCTCTTCTTCGTAGGCCGGCTGGTCGGGGTCCGAGACCCGGCTCGTCTCCGAGCAGCCCCCGGCGTCGATGCTCATGTCGACGAAGACCGCGCCCGGCTGCAGGGTTCGGATGTGCTGGCGCCGCAGCAGGCGCGGGGCGTTCTGCCCCGCCCGGGCCACCGCACCGATGAGCAGATCGGCGGTGGCGACGGTGCGGGCGAGGTTGTAGTCGTTGGAGATCGCGGTCGCGACCTGGGGCAGGCTGCGGGCGATGCGGGTGAGGGGCCGGGGGTCGCGGTCCAGCACGGTGACGCGGGCGCCGCGGCGCAGGGCCTCGGCGGCGGCGCTCTCCCCGGCGAGCCCGGCGCCCAGGACCACCACATGCAGCGGCGGAACGCCCGGCACGCCGCCCATGAGCTGCCCCTTGCCGCCACCGCTCACCAGCAGGTGCCGCGCCGCGATCGTCACCGCCACGCGCCCGCCGATGGCCGACAGCGTCTCTTGCACCGGCCGCTCGCCCCCCGGCTCCTCGATCAGCTCCAGGGCGATCGCCGTGACCGCGCGCGCCCGAAGCTGGGCCCGCAAGGCCGGCGGCTCGCTCGACAGGTGCAGGAAGCCCAACAAGGCGCCGCCCATCGGCAGCAGGTGGGCCAGCTCGGCCCGGCCGGGCGGGTGGATCTTGACCAGGGCGTCGGAGCGGCTGGCCACCTCGCGCTGGCTCCAGATGATCTCGGCCCCGGCGGCGAGGTAGTCCTCATCGGCAAAGCCGGCGCCGGCCCCGGCCCCTGTCTCCACCAGCACCCCATGGCGGGCCTCGATCAGCGAGCTGACCACCGAAGGGCTGAGGGCGACCCGACGCTCTCGGGGCAGCGTCTCGCGCACAATGCCGAAGTTCATGGGATCTCCGCGGGGTGGCTTCGCAGAAAGGGCCGGGAAGTTGTCCGCCCCCGACCCTCGGTGGTTATCAGGGCGGCGAGTACCTTGGATGACTTCCGTCGGCGCCTCACAGCTCTACTGCAGCCGCTGCCTGACCAGCTTTCAGGCGGACGTGGAGCAGTGTCCCAACCTGGGCTGCCAGAAGAAGCGGCCCACCCGCGGCTGGGGCGCGATCCTCGGCGCCGGTGAGGCCTTCGACCGCAACTACCGGATCCACCGGATGCTGGCGATGGGCGGGGCCGGGGTCACCTACACCGCCCGCGAGCTCGGCCCCGACGGCGATGAGGTGGGGCCGGTGCTGGCCATCAAGGTGCTGCTGGCCGCCCGCGATCAGGGCCCCTATGTGCGCCGCCTCGCCACCGAGGCGCAGATCATCCAGACCCTCGATCACCCCAACATCGTGCAGTACCTCGGCTTCGTCCACCGGTCCGGGCACTCCCCCTACCTGCTCACCCACTATGAAGAGGGCGGCAGCCTCCTCGACCACATGCGCCGGGTCGGCGTGCTGCCGGTGCGGCGGGCCGCCGTCGTCGGCCGCCAGATCTGCGCCGCCCTCGAAAAGGCACACGAGCGCGGCATCATTCACCGCGACCTCAAGCCCGAGAACGTGCTGCTCACGGCACCGGTGGCCATCGGCGACGATCCCGTCATTCGGGTAGCCGACTTCGGCATCGCCAAGGTTCAGGGCGGCGTTGGCTCCTCGCTCACCCGCGTGGGCGCCTTTGTCGGCACGCCGCACTACGCCAGCCCCGAGCAGTTCGTGTCGGGCGCCATCACCGAGGCGGCCGACGTCTACGGGGTCGGCGCCCTGCTCTTCTTCACGATGATGGCCCGGCATGTCATCCGCTTCGCCGACCGCCTCGATCCCGAGGAGAGCTTTCAGCTCCTTTGCGACAGCCTGCCCCCCAAGGTTGAGCGCCCCACCGATGATCCGGTCGACGTCGAGCGGATGAACCGGGTGCTGGCCAGCGCCATGGCGGTGGACCCGGCCCAGCGCTGCACGGTGGTCGAGCTGGAGCGCATGCTGGCCGACGTGGCCGAGGGCCGCGAGCCGGTCATCCCCGTGCGCCAGCGCGCCCTGCCCACCACCGAGATCTCCCCCAAAGGCAGTGTGCTGGGCCTCTCGGCGGCGGTCACCCCCCTGCTCACCTCGCCCCTGGCCACCGATCCGAGCCAGCGCCCCCGCGCCCTCTTCGCCCCGCCGATGCGCCTCGGCGCCACCAACGCCCCCACCGTCGCCGGCACCACCCCAGCCCCCTCGGCCCTGGGCGGCACCGGCAGCATCACCAGCTACACCGGCCCGGTGCAGACCTTCTCCCAGGCCACCCCCTCGCCGACCCTCTCGGGCCAGGGGGCCACCCCCACCGCCGACCCCCAGGCCGCGGCGCCCAAGAGCCGGGGCGGCGTGATGCTGGCCACCGCCGGACTGTTCCTGGTCTTCTGCGTGGTCTTCCTGGGCGGCACCGCCATCGTCCTGTGGAAGGTGCCGAGCGCCCGGGCCCTCTTCGGCCTCGGCGGCGACGGGGCCTTGGAGAAGGGCGAGTCCGACCCCGCGCGGGCCGAGGACTTCCGCGCCATCGACGCCGCCGTGCAGGCCCAGCGCAGCTACCATCGCAGCACCTGCAAGCTCAAGAAGACCGACAGCATCACGCTCCTCCTCCAGGTCGGCGCCGACGGCCGCGTCAACCGGGCGGTGGCCGAGTCGGGGGGCAAGGCCGGGTCCTGCGTGGCCGATCTGGTGCAAGGCCTGCCGGTGCTTCGCAAGCCCAAGGTCGAGCTCAAGGCGCGGGTGGTGGTCGAGGGCAGCAAGTAGGGGTGTGGTGACGGGTGGCTCGAACAGAGCCCCGCAGGCCTGCACTTTGGTAGACTGTGCCCATGCGCACCCTCCCTCTCGCCCTCCTGCTCGCCGCCTGCGCCGCCGATGGCGGCCTCACCAAGTTCAACGCCGAGCCGGCGGCGGCGATCCTCTCGCCCGAGGATGGCGCCACCCTGGAGGAGGGCGAGACCCTCTCCCTGCGCGGCTCGGTGAGCGACCCCGACCACGACACCGACGATCTGCAGGCCACCTGGTTCGTCGACGGGACGCCCCTGTGCGAGGCCGCACCCCCCGACGACGCGGGCATCAGCCAGTGCGCCTGGACCGTGCCGGCCGACAGCGGGGTGGAGCTGCGCCTGGAGGTGGTGGACCCCGGCGGGGCCCGCGGCAGCGACGCTCTGGGCCTCGGCATCCTCGCCAACGAGGCGCCCCAGGTGAGCCTGCAGGGCCCCCCGGCCGGTCGGCTCTACGCCGGGCTGCCCCTGGCCCTCTCGGGCACCGTGATCGATCCCGAAGACGAGTCCCTGTCGCTCACCTGGACAGTCGACGGCGCCACGGTGAGCGGCCCCGCGGCGCCCGAGGACGATGGAACGGTGGAGGGCACCTTCCTCCTAACGGAAGGCGAGCACGAGGTGTCGCTGCGCGCGCGCGACCCGGGCGGCCACGAGGGGGCCGACGCGGTCTGGCTGGTGGTGGGCCCCGCCAACACAGCCCCCGCCTGCCTCATCGAGGCCCCCCTCGACGGAGAGGTGGGAGAGACCGGCGCCCTGCTCACCCTGATAGGCACGGTCTCAGACGCCGATCAGTCGCCCGACAGCCTCACCGTCTCCTGGAGCAGCGACCGCGACGGGGCCCTCGGCGACAGCCTCGCCGACAGCGCGGGCCTTGTGTCGCTCTTCACCGCCGATCTCTCGGTGGGCACCCACACCCTGGCCCTGCGGGTCGAAGACGAGGTGGGCGAGACCTGTGTTTCCACTCTTCGCTACACGGTCGACACGCCGCCCGAGATCACCCTGGAGGCCCCGCTCAGCGGCGCGGTGATGAACGAGGGCGAGGCCCTGTCGCTCCTCGCCTGGGTCACCGACGCCGAGGACGCGCCGGCCGATCTTTGGGTGACCTGGACCTCCGACGCCGACGGCCTGCTCTTCGAGGGCGAGGCCGACGCCGCCGGCCTAAGTGCGGGCGAGGCCCTGGGCCTGTCGGGCGGCGCCCATCGCCTGCACGCCGTGGTGACCGACCTCGCCGGCCTGTCGGCCGAGGCCACCGTGGACATCGTGGTCAACCGCATCCCCGGGGCGCCCGGGTTGGTGATCGGCCCCGCGGCCCCCCAGTCGGGCATGGGCCTCACCTGTACGGTGGCCACCGCCGCCCTCGACGGCGACGGCGACCCGCTCACCTATGCCTTCTCCTGGACGGTCGACGGCGCCCCCTTCCTCGGCGCCACCCATGGCGCCCTCGACAGCCTCGTGCCCGGCGCCTCGGTGCGCGGCGGGCAGGTTTGGCGCTGCGAAGCCGCCGCTTCGGATGCCGGCTCCACCGGGGCCGCCGCCTTCGCCACTGTCACCATCACCGACGACCTCGACCTGGACGGTTGGGGAGAGGCCGACGGCGACTGCGACGACAGCGATCCCGACATCAACCCCGGCGAGGCCGAGGTCTGCGGCGACGGCATCGACAATGACTGCGACGCCTCCACCGGCGACGGCGGCACCACCGAGGTCTGCAACGGCGTAGACGATGACTGCGACGGCCAGATCGACGAGGTGAGCGGGTACATCACCACCCAGTCCGAAGCCGACGCCCTGGTGGACTGCACCGAACTGCCGGGGCTGTATGTGCATGTGTCGGCGGGGGTCATCACGGTCGATCTCCCCGTGCTGGAGCGCATCGACGGCCCTCTGTACCTGCACGCCGCCAGCGGCATCACCACCCTGTCGCTGCCGGCCCTGACGGAGGTGACGCGCTATGTCTACCTCTACCACAACCCGGCCCTCACCACGGTGGACCTCGGCGCGCTCACCACGGTGGGGGGCTATGTCTATGTGGATGGCAACACCGCCCTGTCGTCGGTTGACCTGAGCGCGCTCTCCACCATCGGCGACTATCTGTACCTGGTGGGCAACTCTGCGTGGTGTGTGCCAGCCGCCACCCTGGGCGCCATCCCCACCACCGGCACCACCGTCTCCGGCAACCTCTGCAATTAGTCGCGCGGCGCGGCCGCCGGGCCGCGCGCCCAACACCCGCGAGGTGGTCCCCTTGCCCCCGGTGCCCAGCCCGCTGCGCTGAGACCGCCGACCGGCGACGCACCCGGGGCGCCCCGGACCTTCCAACGCCCATCGTCGCGCCCCTCTGCCGGTGGTAGGTTCCCGCCCCGCCCCGGCAGACCTTGCACCATGGCCCGCCTCCCCGAGAGCCCATCCCCTACCGTCGAGGAGGAGGCCGCCTTCGCCGTGTGGGCCCAGGCCGGCACCCTGCGCTTCGGCCGGCCCGTGCTCGCCGCCCTCGGCCTGGGCACCCTGCTGTGGTTGCCCACCGACCCCTGGTTCTACGCCGGACAGCCCGCCGCGATCGCGGAGTTCGGCCGGGCGCGGCTCCTCCTCGGCCCCCTCCTCCTGGGCGCCGCCCTGACGGCGCCGATCCTGCAGTTCGCCCCGCGCCTGATCTGGCCCGCGTCCTTCGCCCTGTCGGCCAGCGGTGGCGCCGGCCTCGCCTGGGCCATGGGCGGCGCCGGCACCCCCGACGGCCCCTGGCTCACCTACCTGTCGGCCATCCAGCTGCTGCCGGTGATCGTGCTGGCCCCCCTGCGGGCCCGGCTGCCCGGCATGGCCCTGATGGCCCTGTGTACGGTGGGGGCCTACCTCCTGCGCCAGCCTGGGGCGCTCGGGCACCCCGTCTTTGGCGCGGCGGCGAGCTACCTTCTGTTCATGGCCCTCCTGTCTGTCGCCCTCGGTCACCTCGTCTATGAGGCCCTGCGGCGCAGCTTCGTCGACCGCAGTCGCTACGCGTCGCTCGCCCAGGCCCTCGATCTGCGCCTCGCCGAGCGCACCGCCGCGCTGCGGGCCCTCGGTCGCCGGGCCGAGGCCAGCCGCGAGGCCGAGCGCCAGCGGATCGCCGCCGATCTGCACGACGAGCTCGGCCAGGAGCTGGCGGCCCTGCAATTTGCAGTGGCCTTCGGTCGCTCCCGCCCGCGACCCGGTCCCGTCTTTGACGAGCTCGACGCCCTGCTCCGCCGCACCCATGAGACGGTGCGCCGCCTGCTCACCGGCCTGCGGCCCCGCGCCCTCGATGAGCTCGGTCTGATGCCAGCGGTCGAGGTGCTCTGCGCCGACATTCAGGCCCGCAGCGGCCTCGTGGTGCGCTGTCAGGGCGAGCACAGCGCCCTGTCGGCGGAGGTGTCGGTGGCGGCCTACCGCATCGTTCAGGAGGCCCTCACCAACGTGGTCAAACACGCCCAGGCCCGGCAGGTTGAGGTGCGCCTGCGGTCGACCGGTGAGGCCCTGATGGTCGAGGTCGCCGACGATGGCGTGGGCCTCTCGCCGGAGGCTGGCGCCAGCGAGGCCGGCTACGGGCTGCTCACCATTCGCGAGCGGGCTTGCTCGCTCGGGGGCGACGCCACCTGGGACGGCGCCCCGGGCACCACCCTGCGGGTGCGCCTGCCGCTCACCGTGGAGGTGGCCCGATGATCCGCGTCCTGCTCGCCGACGATCATCCGCTGGTGCGGCAAGGCGTGCGATCGGTGGTCGATCGCCAGCCCGACATGCGGGTGATCGGTGAGGCCGGCGACGTCGCCGCCCTCGACGCCTGGCTCGGCCGCTCCGATGTCGACGTGCTGGTGCTCGATCTCTCGCTGCCCGGCGTGTCGTCTGGCCTCGACCTCACCCGCCGGGTGCGGCGGGCCGCGCCGGCGCTCCCCATCGTGATCTTCACCATGTACGCCGAGGATGTGCTGGGCCTGCACCTGCTCCGCGAAGGCGCGCTGGCCTACCTGAGCAAGGACCGCGCCCCCGACGAGCTGCTGCGGGCCGTGCGAAAGGCCGCCCGGCGGGAGCGCTACGTCACCGACCGCCTCGCCGATCTCGCCGTCAGTCGCGGCCCCGCCGAGGAGCAGCCCCCCCACCAGACCCTGACCCCGCGCGAGTACCAGGTCTTTCTCCTGCTGCTGCAGGGGCGCACGCCCACCGAGATCGCCCAGGAGCTGGCGCTCAACCCCAGCACCGTCAGCAACCACCTCGCCCACCTCCGCGAGAAGCTCGGCGCCACGTCCAACGCCGATGTGCTGCGCTACGCGCACCGGGTGGGTCTGCTCGACTGAGCCGGCGCCGGGACTCAAATTAATTTTGGTCCGCCCCGGCAATCGGTCCAGCGGAGGGCCTTGGGGGCCGCCGTAGGCTGCCAGCATCCCTGCGGCGGGAGGCCTCGGTGTTTGCCTGCTCTTCTCGGCTGCTCTTTGTCTTCTTCGCCCTGTGGTTGGCCGGCGCGGCCACCGCGGTGCTCTTCTTTCCACGTCTGCTGCATCCCCCGCTCTTTCCTGCCGCCCGCGCCCCGCGCCTCGTCCGGGTCTCTCACCTTGGCCTCGCCGCGGCCTTCGCGCTGTGGCGGGTGGGCGAGCGGGTGGCGACATGAGCCGTCTCCTGTCTCATCACCTCGCCCTCGTCGCTCGTCAGTCGGCCGAGCACCGCAGCCCCGGCCTGCGGCGGGTGCACCTCCTCACCAACGTGCTCGGCTGGCTCTGTCTGATGACCGCCCTGTCGGCCCTGTCTCCGGCCCTGGCCGGCGGCGTGGTGCTGGGCAGCGTGCTCTACATGGCCGGCCTCGACGCGCTGACGGCCTTGCTGTTGGGGGCGGCGCTGCTGGTCTGGCGCCTCGTGGTGCCCTGGGGGTCGGAGTTGGGCCTGGGCGGCGGCCTGCTGGCCCTGCTGGCCTTCGCGGCCGTCTCCATCCCGGCGCTGCCGGCCCATGTCTTCTACCATGAGCGCGCCGCCTGGCTCGGCGCCAAGGAGCGCGGGCCTGCGCTGGTCGCCGGCCTGCACGTCGTGCTCTTTGGCGCCTTTGTGTTCACCACCCTGGCCCTGCTCGACGCCGGCTGGCGCCCCCGCCTGCGCGCCGCCCTGCTGCAGGCCGAGCGCGACCTCTGTTTACACCGGCCGGGTCGCGGCTGGCAGAACTGGGCGGGGACCCACCGCTCCAACCCCAGGGACGTCTTTGTGCCGGACACCGTAGACGATGTGGTGTCGCTGGTGCGCGCCCACCCCGGCCGCAAGATGCGGGTGGTGGGCAGCGCCTTCACCTGGTCGCCGGTGATCCCCTGCGACGACGTGCTCCTCTTCACCGAGCGCCTCGACGCCATCTCGGTCGACGCCCAAGCGCGGGAGCTGTGGTGCGGCCCAGGCGCCAAGAATCGCGCCCTGATCGCCGCCCTGGAGCCACACGGCCTCTGTCTTCGCTACAATGTGGTGCTGGAGACCGTCACCGCCGGCGGTATCGTGTCGGTGGGCACCCATGGCTCGGGCCGTGACACGGGCACGATGGGCGATCTCCTCGTCGCGATCGAGCTGGTCGACGCCGCCGGCCAGCTTCGCCGCTACAGCGAGGCCGAGACCAATCCGGAGCTGTGGTCGGCCCTGCGGGCGAGCTTTGGCTGCTTTGGCGTGGTGGTGCGCCTTTGTTTTCGGGTGGAGCCCCAGCGCGCCTGGGCGGTGCGCTATGGCTTCGTGCCGATCGCCCAGACCTTGGCCGGTCTGTCGACCCGCCTCGAGCAGCACGCGCTGTACGAGCTGTACTGGTTTCCGGCCCAGCACAAGCTCTGGGAGCGGGTGGCCGATCCCACCGATCGCCCGGTGACCTGGCGCCCGCGCCGCTCAACCCTGAGCTTGCTCAATCAGCTCGGCCAGCACCTCGCCCTGCGCTTTGGCACCGGCCTCGTGCAGCGCGTGGCGCCCCGGGCCTACCCCCGCTGGATGGGCGTCCTGCAGAACTTCATGTGGGACATCGACGAGGTGATGGACAACACCGACACCCACCACTATCGACAGTGGGTGGAGGCCGTTCCCTGTGGCTGTGTGGAGGTGGGCTTCAAGATCGATCCACAGGCCGCCAGGGTGGCGGAGTCCTTCGCCATCGTGCAGGGCATGGTCGCCGACTGGGGCGCCCGCGGGAGCTACCCCCTCGATCTCACCGTCAACATCCGCTTCATCGGCGAGTCAGGAGCCCTGCTCTCGCCGGCCTATGGCCCGGGGATGACCTGCTACATCGAGGCGCTCTGTATCGGCCGGCCGGCCGACTGGGAGGCCTTCTCGGGTGAGTTGCTCCGGCGCTGGCTCCAGATCGAGACCGCCATGCCGCACTGGCCCAAGGAGCTCCCCCAGGTCGAGGCGGTGCTGGCCACCGTTCACGCCCGGCACGGCGCGCGAGTGGACCGTTTTCGGGCGGCCCTCGAAGGCAGCGGCGTCGATCCGCACGGAGTCTTCCGCAACCGCTTCATCCAGGCGCTGCTGGCGACGCCCACGCAGGAGGCCTCCCAGCGCGCGGGCTGAGGGGTCGGCGCTGGCCGCGGCCTCCCAACGCGGCGTCGGCCGTCGCGCGATCCCATCTCGGTTCGGGGCGCTCGGCCCTCCTGCAAGCACAAAGGCAATTGCACAGCGCCCCGCGGTCCCCGCCGTGGCTGCGGTCGACGCTGGCCACGAATTTGTTGAGGAACATCCTCAATCAGATGCGAAGGTGGCGGGATAGCCTCTCCGTACCGGCGGCAGGGCCTCTCCCTCTCCCGCGCCGTCGGATGGAAGAGCCGATGAACACAGCTTCCCTTGTCCTCCTCTTGGGTCTCGCGGCCTGCTCCGACAAGTCCGACACCGGTGATCGCGACGGCTTCACCCCAGAGTCCGACGCCGATGCGGACGCGGACACAGACGCCGACGCCGACGCCGACGCTGATACAGACGCGGACACGGACGTCGATCCCTCCTTCTCTGTTGACTGGGGCCCTGAAGAGGTCGTCCTCTCCATCTCCGGCACGAGCCAGCCCTACTGGTGGGGAATCACCGATTCCTCCGGGTCTGCCGATCCCTGGACCGGGGAGGACTGCCTCTACGGCTACGTCCTTTCCGATGGGTCCACGCTCGGGCCCTATTGCCACGACGCCGGAAGCACCGGCATCGCCCTCACCTACGGTGGAAACCCCCTCGAGCTGTGGGAAGGCACCACCGTCTTCCCAAACCGGAGCTACGCCGACATCACCACCCACTACTTCGAGG